>CALJGK010000054.1 GCA_938075195.1 uncultured SAR86 cluster bacterium | reverse complement strand
CTGGCGCTACCAAAATATCTTATATAAAATCCAATGAAAACATTTATGTTCTTTCTGTTACTGGTAGCTTGTCTCCTGAAAAAAAGAATCAAATACTTCAAAGAGCAAACTTTTTTGCTGATCAACTAAAATAAATAATATGACTAACTACAAAATATTCTTGGCAATTATCTTTTTGTCTTTTTTTGGACTATCTCAATCTAGAGATCTGCCAAATTTTGCACATTTAGCCGAAGATGCCTCACCGGGTGTAGTTAATATCACAAGTACTAAGACTGTCAAAAATAGAAACTCATATGGACGCGGCCTTGGAGATCCCAGATATGATGAATTTCTTGAAAGATTTTTTGGTCAACAACCAAGACCATCTACACCACGCGAGGATACTAGGCCTGTCGTATCTACAGGCTCTGGGTTTTTTATTTCTGAAGACGGTTTTTTGCTTACAAATAACCATGTTGTCGAAGATGCAGATGAAATAACAGTTAGTTTAGGAGACAGAAGGGAGTTCAAGGCTGAAGTTATAGGAACAGATGAAAGATCAGATGTAGCTCTTCTAAAAATAGACTCTGAAGATCTTCCTTACTTAAAAATTGGTAACTCAAAGCAACTAAAAGTTGGAGAATGGGTTGTGGCTATAGGTTCACCATTTCAATTAAGGTTCTCAGTTACTTCAGGAATTGTTAGCGCTAAAGGGCGAAGTATTCCTAATGGTTCTGATTCAACCTATGTACCTTTTATTCAAACCGATGTTGCCATTAACCCTGGTAATTCTGGTGGGCCTTTATTTAATCTCGATGGTGAAGTAGTAGGGATAAATTCTCAAATTTATACTCGATCTGGAGGTTATATGGGTGTTTCTTTTGCCATCCCTATTGACTATGCAATAGATGTTGCAGATCAATTAAAAGAAAAGGGCTATGTTGCAAGAGGTTGGCTAGGGGTTAGCATACAAGAAATAAATAGTGAACTTGCGGAAGCTCTTGAGATGGATGTGCCTAAAGGTGCGTTAATATCTCAAATCATTAACGACAGTCCTGCTGAAAAATCAGGCTTGCAAGAAGAAGATGTAATTTTATTTTTTGATGGCGAGGAGATATTTTATTCTTCTGATTTGCCTTTAACAGTAGGTTCGATTAAACCAGGTTCTGAAGTCAATGCCATGGTCTTGCGTAATGGAAAGAAAAAAACAATAAAGGTCAAAGTAGGTGAGTTACCTAAAGATCCTTCCATGGCTTTCGATGATACTCAACAAAATACTTTAGGGATTACTGTAGAAGACCAAATAGATGAAGGACAGAGGTCTTTTGTATCTGGAGTCAAGGTTACGTCTGTTGATCCAGAAGGTATAGCTTATGGATCAGGCATAAGACGAGGTGATATTATTTATGCATTAGCTAGATCTAGAATTTCTAATGTTAACGAGTTTAGAGATATTTTATCTAATTTAGATATGGAGAGAAACACCACAATTGGTGTCTCGAGGAACGGAAATAAGAGAATTCTTAGCCTAAATTTGTCAAAATAGATTTCTTAGCTCAATAATCGCTAAGACTCATTCGATGAATATAAGAAATTTCTCAATAATCGCCCATATTGATCATGGCAAATCAACCCTTGCTGATAGGATTATAGAGTTATGTGGTGGGCTTTCTGATAGAGAAATGACTTCTCAAGTTCTAGATACTTTAGAGCTAGAAAAAGAAAGAGGGATTACCATAAAGTCCCAAACAGTTAACCTAGAATACTTGGCAGAAGATGGGGAGCTTTATCAATTCAACCTAATCGACACACCTGGTCATGTTGATTTCTCTTACGAGGTTTCAAGATCGCTTTCAGCATGCGAAGGTGCAATCCTTTTAGTTGATGCTTCTCAAGGTGTAGAGGCTCAGACTTTATCTACTTGCTATAACGCTGTAGAAGAAGGCTTAACCATAATTCCTGTTTTAAATAAAATTGATTTAGCTCAATCAGATCCTGAAAGAATAAAAAAAGAAATTGAAGAAATTATTGGTGTGGATGCTTCAGAAGCACCTTCCATTAGTGCAAAGAATGGCACAGGCATTAAAGAGGTTCTCGAGCAAGTAGTAAAGTTGGTACCACCTCCTGAAGTAAACACCGAAGAACCTTTACAGGCTTCAATTATAGACTCCTGGTTTGATAATTATTTGGGGGTTGTATCCTTAGTAAGGGTTGTTAAAGGAAAAATATCTAAGGGTGAAAAAATAGAAATATTTTCAAAAAAAGAAACTCATACAGTAGATAAAATCGGTGTCTTCACTCCAAAGATAGAAGATCTCAATGTACTACATTCTGGTGAAGTTGGATTTATTTGTGCAAGTATTAAGGAAATAAGAGGTGCTCCTGTAGGAGATACAATTATAAAAGCTAATTCTGGAACGCTAAACCTTGAGGGATTTCAAGAGGTTAACCCCCAAGTCTATGCTGCATTGTTTCCTCAAAGCTCAGATGATTTTGAGGCGTTTAGAGAAGCGCTAGAAAAGCTATGTTTGAATGACGCTTCGCTGCAATATGAACCTGAACACTCAGAAGCATTAGGTGCTGGTTTTAGGTGCGGGTTTTTAGGGACCTTGCACATGGAGATTATCTCAGAAAGACTCAATAGAGAATATGGAATGGATCTTATTGCAACAGCACCAACAGTGGCTTATGAAGTGATTGCTACTGATGGAGAAGTAAAAAGGGTAGAAAATCCAAGCGCATTACCCGAAACATCTAAAATAAAAGCTATTTTAGAACCAATAGCTAGGGCAAATATTCTTGTTCCAGATACTTATATCGGCTCTGTCATGAAACTTTGTAATGATAGGCGAGGCAAGCAAATAAATATGAGATATGTTGGGGGTCAGGCAGAGTTAACTTATGACATACCGTTGAGTGAAATTGTTGTCGATTTTTTTGACCGACTGAAATCTGTAAGCAAAGGTTATGCCTCTTTGGATTATGCCCTTGATAGATATGAAGAGTCAGATGTAATCAAATTAGACGTTCTGCTCAATGGAGATAAAGTTGATGCGCTTGCTTACATGGCACATCGATCAGTGGCAAATTCAAAAGGCATTCAATTTACAGAAGCATTGAAAGAAGTTATTCCGAGACAGCAGTTTGATGTAGCTATTCAGGCTGCAATAGGAGCAAAAATTATCTCAAGACAGACTGTTAAAGCTTATCGCAAGGATGTAACTGCTAAACTATATGGTGGTGATGTCACTAGAAAAATGAAACTTCAGAAAAAGCAAAAGGCAGGTAAGAAAAGAATGAAGAATATCGGAAGAGTAGAAGTACCTCAAGATGCATTTTTATCTGTTTTGAGGGTCAAGGACTAATATGTTTGATACTGGAATCGCTTTATCTCTGTTAGTTGAGTCATTCTTTTTTATTCTTTGGATTAAGTTTACAAGAAGCCGAGAGTCTAGATTGCGAGATATTGTCAGCGGAGCAATGTTCCTGATAGCCTTATTTATTCTATATAGAGTCTTTAAGTTGAATCTAGATTTTGGATTGGTTCTTGCTGTAGCTACTTTATTAGCAGCTTTATCATGGTTCCTTGGAAGGATAATAGAACTCGATGATCTAAGAAAAGAGAGCAAATCTTATTTTTTTATATTACTGATCATAACCTGCATAAGATCTTTTGCTTATGAGCCATACCAGATTCCAAGTAGATCTATGGTTCCCGGGCTACAGGTAGGTGATTTTGTACTTGTTAACAAACATGCCTATGGACTGAAGTTTCCAGGAACTAATTACTTGTTAACTGAATTAAGCCCCCCAGATAGAAATGATGTTGCAGTTTTTATCCCGCCTCATACCTTATGTGAAACTAAACCAACTGATGCTAGACCAGACCTTGCAGACCTTTCAACTGCAGAAAGTCAACTATTCTTGTCAAAATTTAAAAACTTACAGGAGAGTAGATGTGTTCCTCTTGGGATTAAATTTGTCAAAAGAATAATTGGTATTCCCGGAGATAATATTGAAATAAAGGGATATGAAATATGGGTCAACGGAAAAAAATTAAGACAAGAAGTAATTTCATCTAGCTCTCAAGAAAATTTGATCAAGGAAACTTTAGATCAAGGCGTTCATGTAATCAGAACTTTAGGTCTTAGCGATTACGCCCAACATCAATGGAAGGTACCTGATGGAAGTTATCTTGCAATCGGAGATAATAGAGATAATAGTCTCGACAGTAGGGCATGGGGTTACTTTTCTGAAGATTACTTAATTGGAAGGGCAGACTACATATGGATGCAATGGAGATCTTTCTCTGAATTACCAAGCTTTTCTAGAAATACAAAAATTCAATGACAAATATACCATTCCCTCGTATAGATTATGAATTTACAGATGATAAATTAATTGAGTTAGCATTAACGCATAAGAGTTTCTCTTCAATAAATAATGAAAGACTTGAGTTTCTTGGAGATGCTGTTTTAAATCTTTATGTTTCTGAAAGGCTATTTGATTCTTATGAGAATCTTAAAGAAGGAAAATTAACTCGCTTTAAGGCCAGTATTGTCAGTAGAGAAAATCTTCAATTAGTGGCTACTAAAATTGGCCTTTCAGATCATATAAGACTAGGAAAAGGCGAGACTCTAGAAGAAAATTCTATTCTTGGAAACGTACTAGAGGCAATCATAGGGGCTATTTTTCTAGATTCAAGCTATGCTAGAACAATAGAAGTTTTAGACAAATTATTTCAAGATAATTTTCTTGGGCTTGTAGAAGAAAAGGAATTGAAAGATTCAAAATCAACTCTACAAGAATTACTTCAAAAGAAATATAAATCTTTACCACGATACGTATTAAGTAACGACTCAAAAAATAAGGTAAATAAACACTTCCAAATTTCATGTTTTGTAGACGCCGATGATTTAATATCTCACGGTGAAGGCAAGACAAGAAAGAAAGCCGAATTGGATGCAGCAAGAAATATGTTGAAGTTGATTGAAAGCAAATGAACGAACTGAAATCAGGCTATGTCTCTATTGTTGGTAAAACAAATGCTGGTAAATCAACCCTACTGAATAAGATTCTTGGCCAGAAAATAGCGATTACATCCAGAAAACCGCAAACAACAAGACATAGGTTTTTGGGCATTAAAACAGAAGGACACAATCAGATAATATTTGTTGATACTCCTGGCTTCCACACTGGAGAAAAGAGAGCACTCAATCGTTACATGAATAAGGTTGCTTCTAACGCCATGAGGGGAGTAGATATAGTCCTGTATGTTTTAGATAGCTTGCGCTGGAGCGAAGAAGACCTAAGTCGTATTCAATCAATTTCTAAAGAAACTTTTATCATTTTGGTAATCAACAAAACTGATAAATTAGAAGATAAAAATCTGCTTCTTCCTTTCATCCAAGAACGCAGTGATGAAAATATATTTACCAATATAATTCCAATATCAGCCTTAAAGGGTAACGGTGTGGAGGACCTTATTAATTCCATTATTATTAAACTACCACACGGAGAACACTTGTATCCCGAAGAGCAAGTTACCGATATTTCAGAGAAGTTTTTAGCCAGTGAAGTTATAAGGGAAAAATGTATTATGCGTTTAGGCGATGAATTACCTTACCGTATAAGCGTTGCCATTGAAAAGTTCACACTGAATAAAAATATTACCCATATAGATTCAGTGATTTATGTCGAAAAACAAAGCCAAAAAGGCATGCTAATAGGGCAGTCCGGTTCCAGGTTAAAATCGATAGGCACTGCCTCAAGAAAAGAATTGGAAGAGCTTTTAGATTCTAAAGTTATGTTAAAAATTTGGGTAAAGGTTAAAAGTGGTTGGTCAGATAATGAATCTGTTCTGCCATCAATGGGATATGATCTCAGCAAATAGAATTTCATTGGAGCCTGCTTTTGTATTACATACAAGGCCGTATCAAGAAACAAGTTTAATCGTAGACTTTTTTACCCGATCATACGGAAGAATAAATGCAGTCGCAAAAGGTGCTAAAAGACCAAAAAGTCCTCTACGAAGTGTGCTGACACCTTTTTCAAAGTTATCAATATCTCTTGCAGGTAAGAGCGATTTGAAAACACTTTCGTCTGCCGAGATATTAGACCATTACCCAATTTCAAGTGGCAACTTTCTTAATTCACTTGTATACATTAATGAGCTCATCACAAAGGCAACTGAAAAAGATGACCCACATTTAACTATCTTTGATAAATATCATTTTTTTTTAGAGAGTATTTCTAAAAAAGATCATGATGAAGATTTGGAGATGCTTTTAAGAGATTTTGAAATGACTTTACTTCAAGAAATGGGATATGGAATAGATTTGATTAGAGATGCAGAAACCAACGAAAATATACAAGAAGATACAAACTATAGATTTGATCCAAATAAGGGATTTACAAAGATACATGCCGGCAATCAATCAAAAATATCTTTTTCAGGTCGAGATATAATTGATTTTTATGAAGGTAGATTTGAAAAACAAGCTGTAAGAAATAGCTCTAAGACTATAATGAGAATAGCCTTGGATTATCATCTAGGCAATAAATCTCTTAACATAAGAAAATACTTAACCAAGAACCATTGAAATGATTAAAGGAATAGGAATTGACTCAGTAGAAAAAGACAGGATTTCAAAAATTTATGCTAAACATGGACAAAGATTTCAAGAGAAGATTTTAAGCTCCTCTGAGAAAAGAGAACTGACTAAGAAGCCTAATAATTTTTCTAAAATACGCTATTTATCAAATAATTTTGCATGTAAAGAAGCATTGTCTAAAGTGCTGGGTTTAGGTTTTACTCAAGGCGTTTCTATGAAAGAAATTGAGGTCTTAAGAAGTGAAAAAGGCAGGCCATTTATTAATTTATTAGGCAAAACAAGAGAAATCGCAAGAGACTTAAATATAAAAAATATAACAGTATCTATAACAGATACAAAAAACACATCTACGGCATTTGTAGTAGGAGAAGAAATATGAAAATAATACTTTTAGGTCCTCCAGGAGCCGGTAAAGGCACTCAAGCAGAGTCGATTTGTCAGGAGTATAGTATTCCTCATATTTCTACAGGCAATATGCTGAGAGAAGCCATTGAGGCTGGAACAGAGCTTGGGTTGGAAGCTAAATCTCTTATGGATGCGGGTATCCTAGTTTCTGATGAAGTCATAATTGGCTTAGTAGAAGAAAGAATTACAGCGCCTGATTGTTCAGGAGGTTTCTTATTCGATGGTTTTCCAAGAACTATTCCTCAAGCAGAAGCATTGATAGAAAGAAATATCAAAATAGAGGCTGTGGTTGAGATTGATGTTCCAAATCAGACTATCATCGATCGTATGTCCGGCAGAAGAATGCACCCAGCATCTGGTAGGAATTATCATATTGTGTATAACCCCCCTAAGACTGAAGGTAAGGACGATATCACTGGAGAAGATTTGATACAGAGAGAAGATGACAAGCCTGAAACCGTAAAAGACAGGTTAAAAGTTTATGAAGATCAAACATCGCCATTAATAGAATTTTATTCAAATCTTTCTTCTAATGATGCTTTGAAATATATAAAAGTTTCTGGTACTTCTTCACCTAACCAAGTAACAGAAGATATTTTTTACAAATTAAAGAATTAATTGACTAATATTCTTGCTATAGAAACTTCTACAGATAATTGTTCTGTATCTATTGCAAAGGGCTCTGAGACTTTTAATTTTCATGAATTCATACCAAAAAAACACACAGAAAAATTGCTGGGAGTGATTACCAATATCCTTGAAGAGAGTGAGTTGAATTATGAGGAACTAAACGCTGTTTCAGTTGGTACAGGACCAGGTTCATATACCGGCATCAGACTGTCTTGCGCCGTGGCTCAGGGCATCGCATTTGCGCATGGATTAAAAGGCATAACATTGTCTAGTTTAGAATTATTGGCATTAGAGGTTCATAAACGAACTTCTGCCAACACTGTGGTTTCCCTTCTGGAGACTGCCTCAAACCAAGTCTATGTTGGAGAATCTTCATTCAACTTAGGAGACATAGAATCAACATTTTCATTGATTGATATAGAATCTTTTCAAGTGGAGAACTATCCAGCCGATACTTATTTTGTAGGGCAGGGATGCTCTCTTTATTCAGACATAAAAGATTCCCTTCCAGAAGAATTTCCAAGAGCATCATCTCTTATAGGCATAACAAACTTGAGAATTAATAAAGATCAGCTTGTTGAACCTGAAAAATTTTTACCGATATATCTCAATAATGAAGATAGTTGGAAGAAAATAAAGTGAATTATTTTGAAGCTATACTTCTCGCTGTTATTCAGGGATTGACGGAGTTCTTACCTGTTTCAAGTTCAGCTCATTTAATACTCTTTTCAGAGATTTCGGGAGGCAATCAAAATCTTTTTTACGATGTGTCCTTGCATCTAGGGACTCTAATTGCTGTGATGTTTTACTTTAAATCCGATATAAAAGAAATATTTAGATCAATTATTAAAGACCGTTCGTTAATAAGAAATCAACTTTCTAGGAATTTAATCATTAGCTCCATGCCTACACTTATTCTAGGGTATATTTTAGTAGACTTTATAGATGTTTATTTAAGAACAAGTCTGATTATAGCTTTTACCACTATCTTCTTTGCCATGGTTTTATACTTAGCAACTTTCAAACCTCAAACAAAGAAAGATTTATCAGATATATCGACTATAGATGCATTGGTGATAGGGCTATTCCAATCATTATCTCTTATCCCCGGGACTTCAAGGTCGGGCATTACAATTTCAGCAGCTCTCTTTTTAGGCTTTGATAATCAGACCGCATCTCGATTTAGTTTTTTACTGGCTATTCCGACCATAGGCGCCATAGCCTCTTATCTTCTTTTAACCGCTGAATGGAAAGATTTATTGAGCTATGCAGAGTTTAATTTACTTGGGATTTTTATTTCGTTTTTAATAGCTTATGCGACGATTGATTTCTTTATAAGGTTTATTAACAGAATAGGTTTTTTGCCTTTCATTATTTATAGAATGATTTTGGGGACCTTTTTAATATATTTTTTATTTTAATGAATCTGTATCTTGCCTTTGATTCAAATGTGCTCCATGAGAAGGCTAAGGAGCTATCAGTGAAACTTAAGTTAGATATTTTTAAGGATTATTCGTCCAAATATAATCCTGAATATGAAGATGATTATTTTCTAGTATGCTCTGCTGAAAGGATTTTTCTTCAAAAAGGTTTAAAAAAAACCTCAAAACCTATTTATTCTAATTTTGATGATTGGATAGATAATTATGATGATCGTCTTCTAAGAAGGACTTTAAAGGGCTTGCCCAATAATTTCTCATGCGTTGATCTGACTGCAGGTTTTGGTAAGGATGCATTTGAGATCGCAAAGTCAGAGCGGTGTCTCTCTTTGGTGTTGATTGAAAAAGAAAAATGGGTTTTTAATATCTTAAAAGACGGTTTAAAAAAAGTGAATGATTACAGGGTTATTCAGCTGCTTAGCAAGATCAGAGTCTATAACTTAGATAATTTAGAGTACCTCAATAATAATAAAAATTTTGATTTGATCTATATCGATCCAATGTTCCAGGGTGTTTATAAATCAAAGGCAAAGAAACATATGCAAGCCCTTAGGGATCTATCATCCTCAGAGAATGACAAAAACCTTTTAAAGAATTCTTTAGAGAAAGCAAATCATAGAGTGGTGGTCAAACGGCATAAAAATATGGAGTATTTAGAAGGTATAAAACCAACCACTTCAATTGAAGGTAAGGTTGTTAGATTCGACCTGTACAATCTTAAGTGAGTTGTTTGTCTATTGATTTTATAAACTCTTCGTCAAAAAATTGTTCGTAACCTTTTTTTGCTCGCTTTGTAATCTTCGAAGCGTAAAGACAATCTTCATCATCCTCTCTAAAAAACTTTGCATTAATCATCATGTATAGGAAATTATCAAATTTTGCTTTATCTGAAAATTCAGGATAAGCCCATCCCTCTATGATTTCTTGATTTTCAGCTATTTTCTTACACTCGTCTTTGAAATCTTCTTTTGAGATTTTATCTTTATTCCAAATAACACTCATCGCTATATAAAATCTTTTTAAACTTGGCTCACATAGATTCGATAACGCAATATATTCTTCGTGATTTAGGTCACGCTCTTTCGGAGAAGAAATATTAGCGGTCTCATCTAATTTTAAAAGCCCCTTATCAAGTAATACTTCAATAGCACTATTGATAGCATGGCTATCTAAATATTCGTTTTTTAAATGGAAATCTTTAGCAAAAATAGGGTAAATCATTTCTATAATCTTAAGAATTTCTTCTTTTGAGGCTTGCTGTATAAATCTAACCGATTCACAAATCAACGAATAAAGAATAAAAATATGACTAATATTATTTTTATAAAATGAAAGGGTAGCCACTTGATCTAAGGAAGGTCGATATACTTTTTTTGAAGCGATCATCATTGGTTCGATAAAACCTAATTTTTCCGTTTTTAGAACTATTTCTTGCGGATCATTTTGAGTAAGCCATGTATCTTTATAATCAGTAGAGCTTTCGATTAAGTTCAAAAAGAAACTTATTCTTCTCTTAAGATCATCCTCGCTTAATGCCTGTGTAGGTTCAGTTAATAAAGCAGTAGCAAAAAGACTCGTTGAAGTAATGGCAACAGAATTATTTATCGACCTAATGACACTTTCGCCTAGCTTATTGGTTGTGTCTTTTAACCACTCAGGTTTTTCTTGCGGTGTAGATATTTTGTAATTATCACCAACATGTTCTTTTAAAAAAATATCAAGATCAATAGGTTCAGAAAAATTTAAATACGCATTCCCTAAATAATTCTGAAAGTCTGCAAAAACTCTAAACGGATCCAGAATGCTTTCAGATTTTTTCTTACCCCCTGTTAATTCTGACAAATAACTTTGGCCTTCAAGAATTTTTTCATAACCTATATACACAGGAACTACTTTTACATTCTGTTCTTTCAAAGATGCAAAGCTTCTGATAATCAATGATAATAAGCCGGGCCTAGAAGGGAGGCTCAGTCCTGTTCTGCTTCTGCCCCCTTCGGGAAAAAATTCGATGGAGTTACCGCGTGTCATCAAAGCTCTTATATGCTCAAAAAAAACGGTACTGTAGAGTTTATTTTTCATGAAGGATCTGCGCATAAATACAGCACCAGCTCCTCTTAGGATTCCACCGACTAATGGCAAATTGAGATTATTTCCAGCTGCTACTTGAGGAACCATTAGTCCATTTTCATAGAGTAAATAAGTCAATGCACAATAATCTATATGACTTCTGTGACAAGGCACATAGATTAACGAGTTTTCTTTAGAAACTTCTCTAATCTTTTCAAGATTTCTGGTATGTAGCCCTTCATATCTTGTATTCCAGAACCAAGAAAATCCTGAGTCCAAGACGCTCAAAATTGGATAGCTTAAATTTGAACAAATCTCATTTGCGTATTTATAGGCTTTCTTTGAAAGTTGTCTTTTTCTTGCATTGTTACCATCAGATAATTGATTAATCTCTTCTCTGACATGGACATTCCTTACAAGCGATTGAACTAATGTTCTTCTGTGGGATATATCGGGTCCAAGCATTGCTTGTTTAGATTTTCTGAAGACAGCCCTAAGATATCTTCCTAAAATTAAAGAGTTTTTTTGGTCCGAATTTGTAAAGTCTACCTCATCTCTAATTGCTAGACCTTTTTCAAATTGGATTATAAGGTTTCGGCCATGAACAATAAGTTTGAATATTTTCTTAATTGATCCGGCGGGCCTCCATGAAGGAGAAAAGAGTATCTTAAATAAAGACTGTTGTTTATCAGGTCTATTTCCCCATGAAATAGAGACTGGGATTAGCGTTATATTTTGTTTGAGCTCTAAAATCTCTTCTAAATTATATGTTTTTTGTCGCTGAAATTTTTGCTCAGAAACAATATATTTAGGATTTTTAAGGAAGATAAGCCTACTGAGTTTAGAGTTATTTAACTGACTGTAAGGTTCTACGAAATTTTTTCTTTTACATATTTCATTTAATGCCACTAAATCAATTATTGAATCGGATGATAACGCATAGACTATATCCACATTGGAATCTAGATCTTCTGAACCTTCTTGTCTTACATCGGCAGAAATCAAAGGTTTTATAACAAAACTCAGTAGTTTGAAAATAAAACTATTAGAAAAAAATTTAATCATTTTGTCCTTTTCAAAACTTATCTGCGGTGAGTTTACCTTTTCGTAGTAAAATTTATATGTAAATTATACTTTTAATTAGCCGAAGTGGCGGAATTGGTAGACGCAGGGGATTCAAAATCCCCCGCCCTTTGGGTGTGAGAGTTCGAGTCTCTCCTTCGGCACCATACAGGACCTCCTTGAACATAGAAGATTACAATTTTGAACTTCCTGATGAGCTAATAGCTAAACATCCAACTAAGGAAAGAAGTTCAAGTAGACTATTGGTGTTATCAGAACCTCTTCAAGATAAGAAATTCTCAGACATAGTAGATTCTTTTAACAGCGGAGACCTTTTGGTTATTAATGATACCAAGGTGTTTAATGCAAGGTTGGAAGCGACAAAATCTACAGGTGGAAAAGTGGAAATATTGATCGAAAGGAAGATTGATGAAAATAATGTATTAGCGCTTACAAAGTCCAATAGGCCTTTAAAGATAAACGAAAGGCTTAAATTAAATGACTCTGATATTTTTGCAAATATCATTAGTAAGGACGGCTATCTTTCTCTATTAAATTTCTCCGAAAATATAGATGACATTATTGAAACTAGCGGATCTATCCCCTTACCGCCTTATATCGATAGAAAGCCTGAAGAGATTGATTCTAAAAGATATCAAACTGTTTATGCCAATGATAAAGAGATGCGGTCCGTTGCAGCGCCCACCGCCGGATTACATTTTGAAGAACAATTACTCGATAAGATTAAATCTAAAGGCGTCAACGTTGTGTCGATAACCTTAGATATAGGTATCGGAACTTTCATGCCCATAAAGGAAAATGACATCACAAAGCACAAAATGCACTCTGAAAAGATTTATCTTTCCAGTTCAGGTGCTCAAACTATAGATGATGCGTTAAAATCAGACGCTAGAATTTTTTGTGTTGGTACAACAAGCTTGAGGTGTTTAGAATCAATTTTTAACAAGTTTGGTGAAATAAGGCCTTTTGAAGGGGAAACGGATATATTCATCTATCCTGGTTACAAATTTAAGGTAGCCGACTACTTGATAACAAATTTTCATTTGCCGAAGACAACTTTATTACTTCTGGTAAGCGCTTTTGCTGGGGTAAATGAGATTGAGAGAGGATACCGACATGCTATAGAGCAAAAATATAGATTCTTTAGTTATGGTGATGCGATGCTTTTAAGAAGAAAAAAATAAAATAAATGTTTAACTTATTAAAAAAAGACGGACAAGCAAGGAGGGGAGAGGTTAAGACTCCTCATGGTATCTTTCAAACTCCAGTCTTTATGCCTGTGGGTACCTACGGCGCTGTAAAATCTTTGAGTCCAGATATCTTAAATCAGATTAATGCAGAGATTATTCTTTCAAACACTTACCATCTGATGGAAAGACCTGGTGTTGAAATTATAAAGTCACATGGAGGTCTTCATAATTTTATGGCCTGGGATAAACCTATCCTTACTGATTCTGGAGGATATCAAGTTTTCAGCCTTGCAAAAAAAAGAAAAATCTCTGAAGAAGGTGTTGAATTCGTGTCACCGCTTAATGGAAATAAAATTTTTTTAAATCCTGAGATATGTATGCAACTTCAAATGGATTACGGTGTGGATATAGCTATGGTCTTGGACGAATGTACACCTTATCCAGTGGAAAAAAATGTCGCTAGCAAATCTATGAATTTATCACTGAGATGGGCCCATCGATCAAGGGAAGCTTTTAAGAGCGACGGCGCTAGTCTCTTTGGGATAATCCAAGGTGGCGTTTATGAAGACTTGAGACAGGAATCTTTGGAGTCTCTAGAAACTATGGAGTTTGAAGGTTATGCAATAGGTGGCTTATCAGTTGGTGAACCAAAGGAATATCTCAGAAAGGTTGTAAGTTATGTGGCTCCATTAATGCCGGTAGATAAACCTAGATACCTAATGGGGGTAGGTACCCCTTTAGATATAGTAAAGGCTGTAGAGAGCGGCATAGATATGTTTGATTGTGTCATACCCACACGTCATGCAAGGAATGGCTATCTCTATACATCAGAAGGCGTAGTAAAAATTAGAAATTCATTGCATAAAGATTCCCTAGATGCGTTGGATGAAAATTGTAGTTGTTATACATGTAAAAACTTCTCACGAAGTTATCTTCATCATCTTGATAAAACAAAGGAGATGCTAGGTTCTTCATTGCAGACAATCCATAACCTATCTTTTTATTTAAATCTCATGAGAAATTTGCGAGTATCAATCGAAAGAGGTACATTGCAAACCTTTATTAAAGAGTTTGAAGAGACTTGGAATGAGCTCGAAAGACCCAATATAGATAATTAGAGGAAAAACAATGGAACAATCACCTACTTTTTTTGATCCAACACTATTTTTACTGTTCGGATTTATGATTCTTATTTATTTTTTGATGATACGCCCTGAAAATAAAAGAAGAAAAACACATCAAGAAATGCTTGCTAGTATTGAGTTGGGCGAAGAGATAGTCACAGCTGGTGGTATATTGGGAAAAGTATCCAAAATTACTGATCAATATCTTGAACTATCTATCTCCGAAAATACTAAAATAAAGGTTCAAAAAACCTCTATATCAGCAGTTCTTCCCAAAGGTACACTGAAGTCTATATAAATCATGAAGCGATACGGTTTATGGAAGTATCTCCTTATCTTCGTGATACTTGGATTCGGTATAATATATTCCTTACCGAATTTATACGCCCCTGATCCTGCAGTACAGATTTCTTATACAAGCAGTTCACAATCCGCGGACTCTCTTTTAGCTGATAGAGTTAAGGAGCTAATTGACGATGAAAAATTCCAAACAAAAATTGAACTACAAGAAGATTACGTATTAGTCAGAACGGATAGTTATCAGAATCAACTCTTAATTAAAGATATTCTGTCTTCTAACTTGATTAATGACGTGGTGATTGCACTTAACTTAGCTCCAACTACACCTAAATGGCTAGAAGATATTGGTGGCAGTCCAATGAAACTTGGCTTAGATCTTAGGGGTGGAGTGCATTTTTTAATGCAGGTCGATACCCAAACTGCTATTAAGAATAGACAAGATGGCACACTCCAGGATATCAGAAGACGGTTTAGAGAAGAAAAGATCAGATACAACCAAGCCAATGTGCAAGATGATTCTTCTATCTTTCTAAAATTCAATGATTTGGATGCTTTAAGCAAAGCAGAAGAATTTATTATTGATAATTATTCACAATTTACTTATCCATTAATTACAAATGAAGATTCTCTAAAACTTGTTTTATCTGATACTGAAATAGAGCAGATAGAATCTGATGCGATAGATCAAAACTTAACTACCTTAAGGAATAGGGTTAACGAACTTGGAGTTTCAGAACCTATTGTACAAAGGCAAGGTAAGAAAAGAATCGTAGTTCAATTGCCAGGCATTCAAGATACTGCAGAAGCAAAAAATATTTTAGGAAAAACTGCAACACTAGAATTTCATTTGGAAGCACAAATGGATACACCAAGATCTAGAAAAACATCTTATCCTTATCGTAATGGATTCGGTGCACCGGCCTTCCTTCAGGATTCAATAATATTAGGAGGAGACCAAGTAGCAACAGCTCAAGCATCATTCGATGAGAATGGATTACCGCAAGTCAACATTACACTAGATGGTGAGGGTGGAGCCAAGATGCACAGAGCTACCAGAGGCAATATCGGTAAGAGACTAGGTGTTTTATTTGTAGAGCAAAAAACAAGAACAATCTATGAAAGAGATATTGAAGGAAATCAGATTCCTGTACAAGAATCCTTTGAAATCAAAGAAATCATAAGTCTGGCTACTATTAGAGCTGCACTAGGAACAACTTTTAGGATCACAGGACTAGATAGTCCTAGCGAATCATCTGAATTGGCTCTTTTACTGAGAGCAGGGGCGCTAGCCGCTCCGATGACTTTTGTTGAAGAGAGAACTGTAGGGCCTAGTCTTGGAGCTGATAATATTCAGGCCGGTATTTTTTCAATGCAGTTAGGTCTATTTCTTGTTCTAGGTTTTATCTTGTTTTATTACAGGATATTCGGAATAGCTGCAAGCTTGGCATTGACTTTCAACATAGTTTTATTGGTAGCGATTATGTCTATACTTTCTGCGACATTGACCTTGCCCGGTATAGCGGGAATTGTTTTGACTGTGGGAATGGCGGTAGATGCTAATGTACTAATATTTTCTAGAATCAGAGAGGAGCTTAAAAAGGGAAGGGAACCTTTGGAGGCTATTGATGCTGGCTATAATAGAGCCTTCTTAACTATATGGGATGCAAATGTAACCACTTTGATAGTCGCAGTAATATTACTCTCTTATGGAACAGGTCCCGTTAAAGGGTTTGCTATTACTTTGTCAATTGGGATCATAACTTCAATGTTCACTGCAATTATGGGCACAAGGGCATTTGTTAATTTAATTTATGGATCTAAGAAAGATCTTGAGAGGATTTCAATATGAGTTTTAATATTGATTTCTTAGCTTGGAGAAGAGTGGCATTAATCTTTTCTTCAATATTTTTAATAGTTTCAGTGAGTTCTCTCTTTCTTAAAGAGCTTAACTACGGACTCGATTTCACTGGAGGTACGTTGGTAGAATTGAGTTACGCCGATTCAGCTAATATTTCAGAAATAAGAGAAACTTTAGTTAACGGAGGGTTTGTAGGAGCTCAAGTTGCTAATTTTGGATCTAGTAAAGAAGTGCTAATAAAACTGCCTGGAACTGTCAGTGATAGTTTAGGATCAGAGATTGTTACATTACTTAGCTCAGTAAGCCTGGATCAAGATGTGGATCTAAGGAGAATAGAGTACGTAGGACCTCAAATAGGTAGTGAGCTTAGGGATGATGGCGGTACTGCTATGTTGATAGCTTTGGCCTTCATGATGCTCTACATTGCATTTCGATTTCAGTCTATGTTTGCAGGTGCTGCAGTCATAGCATTAGTCCATGATGTAATCATTGTTGTCGGAATATTTTCACTTATAGAGATAGAGTTTGACCTTACTGTCCTTGCTGCGTTGCTAGCTGTGATAGGTTACTCACTTAATGACACTATAGTTGTGTCAGACAGGATAAGAGAAAACATAAGGTCGATGGAGTCGGACAGCACTGAGGAGATCATCAATACCTCTCTTAATCAAACCCTGGGTAGGACCTTAATTACCTCGTTAACCACTCTGTTAGTTTTGTTTTCTTTATATTTACTCGGAGGCGAGTTAATCAAAAATTTTGCATTAGCTCTAATATTTGGAGTAATTATCGGAACATACTCATCTATCTACATAGCCGCTAATGCTTTAGTTATGATGGGCTTAAGCAAAGATCATTTGAGAGTTGAGGAACCTGAAAACGCAGACGAAAATATTTTACCTTAATCTTCAGCTATTGAAGTGAAAGGTTTAATTGATTGAAGCATTGGTTTAAAGCATTTATTAGTAGCACAGATTATATTGTCACCTGCTAGATAATCAGGGTTACCAAAATAGTCACTCACCAATCCACCAGCCTCTCTGACAAGCAATCCTCCTGCAGCAATATCCCACATTCCAAGACCACTTCCCCAGAAGCCATCTAATCTTCCTGCAGCTACATTTGCCATATCCAGAGCTGCAGAGCCTGTTCTTCTTATGGTCAATCCATTTGAATAAAGTGATCTAAACGTAGACATGTTGTCATGCCTAACTTTACCTTTATCCGTATCGTGTGAAGAATTGCTCAAAAGTGTTGCCGGGAGTCCTTTTGCTTTACTGACCCTTATTCTTCTGTCATTGAGGTAAGCCCCACAGCCAAAACTAGCTGTAAATTCATCTTGGCGTGCAACATCTATAACTAACGCATGCAGAGTTTTCCCCTTTTCCACATAAGCTATGGATATAGCGTAGTAAGGAAACCCATGAATATAATTTGTGGTTCCATCAAGGGGATCGATGACCCACATTGAATCTATATCTTTGCCCGAACCTTCTATTCTTCCAACTTCTTCAGAGACATAAGTATGTCGAGGATAAATAGACTTTAAAGAATCTATGATTATGGACTCCACCTTTCTATCAAGTTGTGTGACAAAGTTAGTGGGACCTTTTTCTCTAACTTCTAATTGATCTAATCTATATGCAAAACTAAGTAATTCTTTGCATCCTGCTCGGGCAGCTTCTAGAGCTATATTTAATTTTGGTTCCATAATTAGTTGCGCATCCTAACATATTGAATCTATTCCCCTGTTAGAATATATCAATGGAAGGTAAAAAAGTTTTACTCACTGATTCTCTAAATTCTGTAAAAATCGTTTTAGTAGGGACTACTCATCCAGGAAATATTGGTGCTGCCGCAAGAGCCATGAAGAATATGGGTATCAAGAATCTAAGTTTAGTTCAGCCAAAAGAATTTCCAAGTGATGTAGCAATTTATCGATCTAAGGCCGCAAAAGATATTCTTGAAAATGCTCAGGTGTTTAATAATCTTGAAGAAGCCATATTTGATTGTGAGCTGGTAATAGGAACTAGTGCCAGAGGCAGGAAGGTTCCTTGGCCGATATTGAACCCCAAACAGGCTGCAGAAGAAGTTTCTAGAAGTTCTTCACATCATAATATTGCAATTATATTCGGTAGAGAAGATAGGGGTCTCACTAATGAAGAATTAGGGCTTTGCAACTTGCATGTAAACATACCGACAGATCCAGATTATTCATCTTTGAATTTAGCTCAAGCAGTTCAAATTTTAGTTTATGAAATCAGACAAGCAATTTTAGGTGAACAAGAAGATAAAAATTACTGGGACGTTGAACTTGCTAATAATGATCAAACTGAACTTTTAATCAATCATATGGATGAACTGATGCAGCAAGTTGAATTTTATGACGTAGACAATCCTAGAAAGCTCCTATTGAGAGTGAGGAGATTCTTTAAAAGAAGTAGAATTGATGTAATGGAAACAAATATATTTAGAGGTCTTTTTGCTACGATCCAAAAGAAGTTAAAGTAATGGTCTTGTGTGTGTATTAGTAACGTAATACACTGCCTACAGGAAATTTCCTCATGCAGTGGACAAACGATCAACCAATCTACCAACAAGTTAGAGACCACGTAGTATCTCTCATCATCGACGATGTCTTAAAAACAGGTGATCCTATACCTTCGGTAAGACAAATGGCTATTGAAGGCGGCGTTAATCCCTTAACTGTTTCCAAGGCTTATCAAGAACTCGTCGATCTCCATATAGTTGAAAAAAGAAGAGGGCTTGGTATGTTCATAACTGAAAATGCCAAAAAAGAATTATTGAAACTAGAAAAATCAAAATTTTTAAAGAGCGAATGGCCAAATACTATTAGGAGAGCACAAAGTCTTGATATAGATTTAGTTGAGCTTCTGAACAAAAATTAACATGGGCAATGAAATAGTAATAAAAGCAAATAGCGTAAAAAAGAAATACGATGATAACTTTGCGCTTGATGGTATTGATCTAGAAGTTATTTCGGGTCAAATATTAGGCTTTATTGGACCTAATGGCGCAGGCAAGTCGACTTTTCTGCAGTCTGTACTCGGCCTTATTAATACCGAAGGGAATCTAGAAGTTTTAGGCCTTGATCCTCGTAAAGATAGGCATAAACTACTAAAAGAAGTCTGCTACATTACTGATGTCGCCGTATTGCCGAAATGGATGACAGTTAATCAAGTACTTCAATATGTCGATGGAGTTCACCCCAGTTTCAATCTAGAGAAATGCTTAACTATATTATCTCGAACTAATATTAAAAGAAGTTCGAAAGTAAGAGTATTATCAAGAGGAATGATGGTCCAGCTTCATCTATCCATTGTAATGGCCATAGATGCTAAATTACTTGTATTAGATGAGCCTACATTAGGTCTTGATCTTGTATACCGTAAAGAATTCTACTCTCAGCTTATCGAAGATTACTATGATGGAGATAAGACTATATTGATTAGTACACATCAAGTTGAAGAAATTGAAGGCGTGCTTTCTGATGCTGTTTTTATGAACCAAGGCAGAGTGGTATTGC
This sequence comes from uncultured SAR86 cluster bacterium, assembly GCA_938075195.1. Lineage (GTDB taxonomy): Bacteria > Pseudomonadota > Gammaproteobacteria > Magnimaribacterales > Magnimaribacteraceae > Magnimaribacter. The sequence continues at coordinate 21,656 of CALJGK010000054.1, read as the reverse complement.
ATGATTCTATCGAATCTATAAATAAGAAATTTTTAGAATTAAGACCCAATCAAGACTTTATAGAAAAGGCGAAATCTTTAAGGCCTATTCACCAAAGATTAGAGTTAGGCAGAGAGGTTTTGCTTTTTGAAGATACTGAAATAGATAAACTATCTAATTTGGGGGAGGTTAGACCTCCTTTTATAGCAGATTTGTTTATGGCAATTATGGATAAGACCAAAAAGGAGATTGAGGCATGATAACAATCCTTTTCACGATGATCCGTAGAGAAATTCAAGAACATAAGTTAGCTTTCATTTATGCTCCGTTTATTGTTGCTCTAGTATTATGCTTGGTGATCATTTCAGTATACTTAGGCTTAACGGATATACAGACTACTACCTTTAATTTTTCTACCGAGCTATATGACGAAGAGTTTCAGGAAGATATGTTGCAAGCAACCCCTGAATCTAAAACAGCTGTTATTAGGGCCGGGCTAACAGTCTTGGGTTTACCAATTTTACTTACTGTTGGTTTCGGATTACTCGCCTATAGCTTATCTACCTTTGCAGATGAAAGAAAAGATAGAAGCTTAATTTTCTGGAGGTCTTTACCGGTATCAGATTTAACAACAGTTATGTCTAAACTAATATTTGTGGTGATTGTCATTCCCTTACTCGTCGTTCCAAATCTATTCTTACTTCAATTGATTTCTTTGCTGAGTGTTTCTGTCTATTTTGTCACAAATGATATCGTTTCTTTTGGTTATGTATGGACCAGCTACCTTATTTCAGATTGGTTTAGGATAATTTTTAGTCTCTGGGCTCAGGCTCTTTGGTCGTTACCAATCCTGCTATGGTTAATGCTTGCTGGGACTTATTTTAAGAAACCTGTCATTGGTGCAATAGTGCCTTTAGTTGCACTGGTCGTATTGGAAGGTATTATTTTTAAGGCTAATAATATTCAAGAATTTATAGAAAATAGGCTTGGTTTTTGGTCAAGATCGGATAGCTTTCCTATTGAGTATGCAGAAGCTCGTGTTGTAGATATTTCAGATATTTACCTTTTACTAACTACTCAAGCTTTCTGGATTGGCATCCTCGCGAGTGTAGTATTGATTGCTGGAATTGTTTATACCCGGTCAACAAACAATGACTATACTGTCGAATAATAAATAGATTTGACCTTAAAGGCTAGCCTCCTTACAATGCCCATTTTCGGCCCGTTCGTCTAGTGGTTAGGACATCTGGTTTTCATCCAGGCAACAGGAGTTCGATTCTCCTACGGGCTACCATCTTCCTTAAAAAATTTTAAAACTAAATTAATAACATAATTTAAAAAATGAATTTCTTTGACTCTGTTGTTTCTGCATTTAAGAATTATTTTAATTTTTCTGGAAGGGCATCACGATCTGAATTTTGGTGGTTCTTTCTTTTTTGTATTCTCTTATATTTACTAGCATTTAGTTTGGCATTTGAAGAGCTAGAACAAACACTTGCAGGCGTTAAGCTACAAGAGGGTGACCCAGCTGAATTAATTCAAGTCTTTATCTCGTCTTGGATCGGAATTGCTTTCTTAACAACTTTTATACCGCAGATCACTCTTTCCGTAAGAAGGTTGCATGATATCAATAAATCAGGATGGTGGTATGTAGGACTGCAGATAGCTCCAGGACTGTTGCCTAGTATATTTATATTTGACTTGATTTCTGTTTTTGCTCTATTCCTTTTTATCTTCTTTATGTCACAGGAAGGCAGTGAAGATAACTTATATGGGCCAAATCCACTAAATAGAGAGCTTTAGTTAGTTAGAGAGGGCGAAGTATCTCCTGAGCCATTTCAACCCAATAGGTGGCTCCAATCGGTAAAATCTCATCGTTGAAGTCATACCCAGGATTATGGATCATGCAAGAACCTTCTCCGTCGCCATTTCCAATCCATATGTAACTGCCCGGTTTTTCTTGCAGCATGTAGGCAAAGTCTTCCGATCCCATTGCAGGCGTCGGAGATAAATTAACCATTTCCTTACCAGAAATCTTTTGCGCCACTTTTCCGGAGAGTTCAGCTTCATCAACCGTATTCACGGTTGCAGGATATCGATGTTCAAATTCAAAAATAAAATCAGCTCCATAAGCCGAACACAATGATCTCGTAATTTGTTCCATTTGAGTTTCAAGTTGACTTTGTACTTTAGAAGAAAAGCATCTTGTACAGCCTTTTATTTCAACTTCATTAGGAATGACATTGTAGGCATCACCACCATGGAATTGAGTAACACTAAGAACCACAGGTTCTTGAGGATCAATATATCTGCTTACAATGGATTGATAAGCGTCAATGATCTTTGTTCCTATGAGAATTGGATCAATCGTAGTTTGAGGCATGGCAGCGTGTCCACCTTTACCAATGATCTTTACATTAAAGATATCAAATGCAGCCATAATTGGTCCTGGTTTAATCGCAAAAGAACCGACGGGCATTCCTGGAATGTTATGCATGCCATAAACAGACTCAACTGGATATTTATCAAACAAACCATCATCTATCATTGCTTTGCCTCCGCCTTCATTTTCTTCAGCTGGCTGGAAGATGAAGTTGATGGTCCCATCAAAATCTCCTTTTTCTGAAAGATATTTTGCTGCACCGAGCAGCATTGTTGTATGTCCGTCATGACCACATGCATGCATCTTTCCTGGATTTTGGGATTTATGTTCAAAATCATTTGCTTCATTTATTAACAACGCGTCAAGATCTGCTCTAAGTCCAATAGATCGATTGCCAGTTCCTTTTTTTAGGGTTCCAACAACACCTGTTCCTGCTATTCCTGTTTCTACTTCTATTCCAAAACTTTCTAATTTATCTGCAACTATCTTTGCAGTCCTATGCTCCTCGAAGGCAATTTCCGGATGTGAATGAATATCTCGCCTCCAAGTCTGCATTTCTGACTGTAGTTCTTTTAACTCTTTAATAATCTCCATTCGATCAATTTATATAGTTCTAATCTTAAGGGCAAGAATAAAATGAAGTGATATATAATGCTCATCAAATTCATAAACTCACATCTTAAATATGACAATCACAATGAAAGAAGTTCGAGAAGAGATAGATCTTCTAGACAAAGAACTAGTATTGCTTTTAGCCAGACGTCAGAAATGCATAGAAATGGCAGCTCTTGTAAAGAATGATAAAAATCTTATTATTGATAAAGAGAGGATTGAAGATGTTATAACTAAAGTTTCTAGTTTTGGAGAATCATGCGGTTTAGATAAAAGTATATCTGAGCCTTTATGGAGAAAATTAATAGATCTTTCTATAGAACACGAATTTAAAGAACTAGATCTGCTCCAAAACTCAAATTAATATTAATCACTATATTTTTTCATAAAATCGAGCGTTTCCCTTATCATTTGGTTTCTTGGAAGAGGCCAATGTCCAGAGTCATAGAATATAATTTTTTTATCTTCAGGCAGGGTCCCAGTGGATCCAAAGAAAAACATAGCTGAGCTTTTGGGCACAAGATAATCTTGCTCTCCATTTAGCATTAAAAAAGGAATCTTTATCCGAGGCATATGATTCAATCCATCAACTAGTGGAGGGTATGTTGGGAACACTCCCCCAACATAAAGCAAAGCCGCTTTGTACCTACTCTCAAATAATAAAGTATGAGTATTAAATAATGCGCCAAAACTCATACCCATATAAAAAATATTATTAGTATTAATATCGTTTCTAGTTTCAAGATAATCTATAGTTTTAGCAGTATCAGACACCCATGCAACATTGAGTGCCCTAAAATAAATAAGCAAGTCTTCTGGTGATGCACTTCTGTTTTCAGGAATTCTATTTAGTGAACCTTTCCATGCGGGCCATACTAATGTTTTGCCACTTTTTATTAGAAAATCAAGTCCAAATTCACCTGGACTCACCTCATCTATCTCAGGAGGAGTGGTAAAGTAATTTGCTCCAGGATGGAATATAACTGGGTCTGAAGGACCGAAAGAATTTTTTGGTTTGAAAATTAGAACATCCATTTTTTCATTGTTATATCCAACATCTATTCTGATTCTTTCTTTTATCCAAAGAGGGTGTGTATCATCTTCATAGACTTTTTCAATTTCTTTATTTGACTTCCTAACTTCAAAGTTTCTGGAATAAACATCAAAGACTTCGTCGCTCATAGGTTTATAAAAACTTAGATCTCTTGGTGCTTGAGTTTGAATGGGATCTCCGTAAGGATTTAAGTCTCTTGGGTTTATAAGTCTTGCTGTTCTGAACCCATTTCTCAGAGATCTATCCATCCTTGGAAGTGGTGCAGTTTGAGAAGCAAGATAAGTTGGCTCATCAAAAGCCCCTCCCAAAGTTAGGCCTCTTCCACCAAATATGTTCCATACCCATTCTCTGGCATTTCCTGCCATATCATATGTTCCGTAAGCACCTTGGCCTTGTCCCACATCAAGAAGTTCTTTTTGCGAAAAATTACTAAATTTTAAGAGTTTTGGGGCAATAGGAGATCCTATTTCATCAGGGGGATAAGCAGCTTTTGCCCAATGGAACATTGGAGGAAGAATATTCCCTTTAAATCGTGCAAAAGCAAGTGCTTCGTACCAACTTATTCCTGTAACAGGGTGGTTGTCTTTACCTTCCAGATACATTCCTACTTCCCATCCAGCTGGACCCTGAATACCTGTAGTGTCTATCATTAAGTTTTTTGCTTCCTTTAAACTCAGAGAAACTCCGTCCTGTATGAATTCCATATCAACCCAGTATTGAGAGTTATCATAACCACCAGATTCCATAAATTTTTTGTATTCCTTATTGGTAACTTCATATTTATCTATATAGAAGGGATGAAGATATACTGGATCAGTTCCATTACCCGTTAGTCCAGGGATGAAATCTCCACCCTGTATATAAACCATGCCATTCGGAACGGATCCTAAAGGCTGAAGATTTATAGGATCAAGCTTCCAAGGAACATATATTGGAAAATTATCTAACCTCATTGAAGGATTTGATATAGAAAGTAAAGCAGTCTCATAGCCTTCTTTTTCAATTTTTATTTGAAGTATGCCTTTTGGCAGCCTTACGGGACTTAAAGGCGTCTTTCCTAGGAATCTCCATTCCTGATCATTTTCATAAGCTTTCCAATATATATTTGCACCGTCTTGCATAACTTGGATATTTGATTCAACGCTTATGTCATCAGTATCTTTTTCTATAGAGGAAAAAAAAGGAGCAAAAGAATTAATTTGATTAGAGGCTAACCAAGCAGAAATATTATCATCTGCATTGAGGTAGTTATTAATCTGCGGTTGCATAAAGTTATTTACCCAAATATACGATCCGGTGCCGTATCCTGTAAAAAGTAAGACTAAGCTTATACCTAATATTTTAAAGGTCCCATATCGCGATGAAGCTGCCCAAGCTATTAATGCAATGAAAGGAAGAACTACCAAAAAGACGATGATAATGTTTTGCATAAATTCTTCACCAAAACCAAATGAATCACTTACGAGGCTAGCAATTTGAACTGTCACGAATGCCACAATTGCGTACCCAGAAACCACTTTAAAAATTATGCTTTGTTTAAACTTCTCTAATATCGATGTTGAGGTTTCCATTCTATTTCTCCAAAAAACTCTATTTCATTGCTATTATTAATTGAAATTGTAATAAAAGTAAAATTTCTTCAAATAATTATAGTAAGTAGGGCTAAGTATGCAGAACAAAAATGACATGACTTTTATAGGTGAGAGCAAAAGAGAGGATTTTGATGAATTTGCCGATTTATTTAAAGGAGTAGAATCCTTTATGGGGTATTTACCAAATGCTTATCTTACTATGGCAGAAAGGCCAGATCTCTTAACCGCATTTTCAAATCTAGCTGGAAATATTTTTCAATCTCAAGGAATAGATACTCAAACCAAACAATTAATTGCTTTAGCTTCAAGTCTTTCTTCGGGATGTAAATATTGTCAGGCTCATACATCTCATGGAGCGGAAAGAGCTGGCATGAGTGAAGAGAAGATTGCTGATGTTCTTGATTATTCTAGTAGTACACATTACAACGAAAAAGAACGAGCAATTCTAGATCTTGCATTTGCAGCAGGAGTTACACCAAATCAAAGTTCAAAAAGTCATTTTAATAATCTAAAAAAGTATTTTTCTAAAAAGGAAATAATCGATATAGTCTCTGTGATAGCTTTATTTGGATATCTAAACAGATGGAACGATACGTTGGGTACTGTATTGGAGGATGTCCCTGAAAATTTTGTGGAGAATAAATTAAAACCTTTAGGTTGGTCATAGGAGAATAAAATGGAAATACCTTATAGCAAAACACTAGTTGATTTATTTAGATGGCGAGTCTCTCAATCCGGAGAAAAGGTAGCCCAAAAGTTTTTAGATTCTGAAACGACATATGCTGAATTAGACTCATTATCTAATAAGGTTGCTCAAGGATTAATTGGTCTAGACTGTCAACCAGACAGTAGAGTTGCATTTTTAGGTAAAAATTCTGACTTATTTTTTGAGTTTCTATACGGAACGATCAAATCTAAGACTGTAACGGTAGGTATTAACTGGAGACTGGCACCTCCAGAAGTTGCTTACATAATAAATGATTCTAAGAGTGAGGTTTTACTAATAGGACCTGAATTCTTTGGTTTGATAGAGGAAATAAAAAATGATATTCCTAGTGTTAAGAAGATTATCACAGTTGGAGGTTTTCACGAAGAGTGGGAGGACTATACAGAATGGAGGGATTCTCAAGAAAATATAGATCCTATGCTTGAAAGCAAGGGCAATGACGACGTTATTCAGCTCTATACTTCTGGTACTACAGGTCATCCTAAAGGCGTTCAATTAACCAATGATAATTTCAGCAGTTGTTTTGTCATGAATGAAGATTCTATGTATAGAGAAATGAATGAAGGAGAGACCAATCTGGTCTGTATGCCAATATTTCATGTTGCAGGAACAAATATGGGACTCGCTGGAATGGTAACAGGTGCTAAAAATATTATTATTCCTGAAGTGGATCCTACGCTTATTTTGAAGTTAATAGAGCAAGAGAAAATTCAACATGCTCTTTTTGTTCCCGCTGTTATTCTTTTCCTGGTTCAGCATCCTGATGCTGAAAGTACAGATTTTTCGTCCTTGAAAACTATTATTTATGGAGCTTCTCCAATTACGGATGACACTCTTATAAAAGCAATGGAACTTATGAAATGTGATTTTTGGCAAGTATATGGACTCACAGAGACTAATGGTGCAATTACATTCTTATTTCCGGAAGATCATGACGTGTCTAAGGGTAAACTCAGATCATGCGGGAAGGCTGGTAAGGATGTAGGTATTAGAGTTGTAGATTCCGAAGACAATGACGTACCTACTGGCGAAGTAGGAGAGGTGATTATCCAATCTTTAAATAATATGAAGGGTTACTGGAACAAGCCTGAGGCTACAACTGAATCAATTAAAAATGGTTGGTTTTATTCTGGCGATATAGGTTATTTTGACGATGAAGGATTTTTATATATTCACGATAGAGTCAAAGATATGATAGTGTCAGGTGGAGAAAATATATACCCAGCAGAAGTTGAAAATGCCTTATTGAGTCATCCACAAATACTTGATGCAGCAGTTATTGGTATTCCCGATGATAAATGGGGTGAGGCTACAAAAGCATTCATAGTGCAAAGTGAGGGAGATCCACTTGATGAGGTGGAAGTAATCTCTTACGTAAAAACTAAGATCGCTGGCTATAAGTGCCCTAAAACCGTTGAACATATCAATGAACTACCAAGAAATCCTTCAGGGAAAATTCTAAGAAAAGATTTAAGAGCTCCATATTGGGAAGGTAGAGAAAGAAACGTCTCATAGGGATAAAATTGAGTTTTCAGTTAGATCAGAGGCTAGACAGTGACACATTCCATATTGGAGATTTACCTATCTCTAGGGTGCTCCTGATGAATGCTTCTAATTTTCCATGGGTTATCCTTGTTCCAAGAATTCCAGATATTAGAGAGTTATTCCATCTAGATGCCAAAGAACGATTAGATTTCCAAATGGAAGTAGATTTTCTTCTAGAAGGTATGTCTAAAGTCTATGAAGCACACAAAATGAATACCGCGAGCTTAGGTAATCTTGTTCCGCAATTACACACTCATATTATTGTCCGTTACAAGAACGATGATGCTTGGCCAAGTCCGGTCTGGTCATTTGGCAATATGGTCAAATATACTGAGGACGAATCTAAAGTTCAGATTGACAAGTTAAAGAACCTTGTTGATGATTACAGGCAAGGAGAAAACAATGAATGACTTTAATCCGGATGCTTTTGAACAAAAGAACTTACCCTTTACTGTAAATAGATTAAGCCCCAGTATAGGTGGAGAAATTCTTGATATTGATCTTACTAAGCCTCTGGATAATATTACAAAAGAACTTATTTATGAGGCACTTTTAGTATACAAAGTTATTTTCTTTCGTGATCAGGATCTCTCGACTGAACAACACATGGACTTCTCAAGAAATTTTGGTGAATTAGAGATTCATCCTTTTGCACCAAAAAAGGATAACTTTCCTGAAGTGCTCGTCATTACTCACAATGAGAAAAGTAAAGGTAGAGAAAATACCTGGCATTCAGATGTCACATGGAGATCAAAACCTTCATTAGGTTCAGTTCTAAGAATGATTGAAAAACCACAACACGGCGGGGATACTCTTTTCTCAGATATGTACGCAGCCTATGAAAACCTTAGTGATGAAATTAAAGATAAGTTAGAGGGTGCTATAGCTGTTCATGATTTTGCTAATTTTAGAAATAGATTAATCAAAGAAGGTAAGTCAGATGCAGAAATAAAGGCATTTAATGAAGAATATCCTATGCCCGAACATCCAGTGATTAGAACCCATCCTGATACCAATAAGAAAGTGATATACGTAAATGCGGCATTTACCCAGTATATAAAAGGTTGGGATCAACTAGAATCTGATGAAATGCTCAAGTACCTTTACTCTAGGGCCTCTGTACCAGAATATCAATGCCGTTTTGCATGGCAAGATAACTCTATTGCTTTCTGGGACAATAGAGCTTGCCAACACTATGCAAATTCTGACTACTGGCCTAATGTTAGAAAAGTTGAGAGAGTAACGATTATTGGAGATCGACCTTACTAGAATAACTAGGTAAGCAAATAACAAAACAACATATGCAAAAGAATTCAGTTCTAGACTGGTCTCTTATCATAGCTATTGGCATAGCATGGGGGTCTTCCTTTCTCTTCATTAAAATTTCTGCTCCTGAAGTGGGACCAATAACATTAGTCTTTTCAAGGCTTTTGATTGCTTCACTAATCTTAACTCCTTTTTTCATTACAAAAAAAAATCTGGCCAATATAAAGGAAGATTGGCCTGCAATCATGTTTCTAGCTTGTATAAATGCTTCAATTCCCTTTTATCTATTTTCTAGGGCTGCAATTGACTTAAATGCAGGAACAATGTCGGTTTTAAATGGCACCACGCCTTTATTCGCATTTGTTATAGCAAGTCTTTGGTTGAGGTTAAGTTCAAATTGGATACAGCTAATAGGAATACTGATAGGTATGATTGGTCTATTAGTATTTGTGGGTTATGAGTCTCTAGAGTTTTCAATATTCGCCATTATTCTTTGTCTGCTAGCATCTTTCTTTTACGCATTTAGCTCTAATTTCATTTTTAAGACTAAGCAAATAGATGCGACTTATCTGGCATCGATGACTTTATTAGTAGCCACTTTTTTAGTTTTTCCGTTCACTTTTCTAGAAACTGGATTACATCTCAATCATCCTAGTGAAGTCTTACTAAGTGTATTTCTGCTAGGCTTTTTATGTACAGGGCTAGCTTATATGGGTTATGTGGTTTTAATAAAAAGAGTAGGGCCTGTAAAAGCTTCAACGGTTGTATTGATCGTCCCTATATCAGGTATGCTCTGGGCGAATATTTTTCTGGGTGAAATAATTACAGGAACTATGTTGATCGGCAGCTTGTTGATTATTACCGGAGTGGGGCTAGTAAACTTCTTTAAAGACGAGATTTCTTAATTCTATCTACAGAGGTAAACCACGCTATGATCATCATAGTCTTTAGTTCCAACTTCTTTGAATTCAAAACTTTTGTGAAAGGCTAATGAAGGATCATTTCGAGGTACAGTATTGACTTCACAACAAGTCATGACATTTAATTGATTTGCAATTTCAATAGTTTCCTCGTAGATCATTTTTCCAAGTCCTTGTCTTCTATGCCCATCCTTAATAGCGATCCTATCAACATAGAGGAAAGCTTGATCTTGGCCATTAAAGAACTCATAGTTCAAAGAATCATAAGTTAGGTTTTCTCTCATAAGGATAATAAAACCAGCTATTTCGTGACTCCTAACGACCAAGACATGGCTACTCCATTCAATCAGGTCATTAAGGCGATCTAAATTTTTGACATCACCAACCTCAGGTATATTTTCTTGGTTAATAGCGAATATCTGATCTAGGTCAGAATCTGCAATAGGAGAATTGAGTAACTCTAGTTGATACAAAAATTAACTCAGTTCCAGACCTTCAAGATTATCTTTTGTTCTCCATTTCTTCATTAGCGAGAAGAATTCTATCGGTCCACCACCATAAGTATTATTTTGAGGAGTTTGATTCACTTTACCCTCATTATTATAGTATCCAGGTGTGCAATTTTCTTGGAAAGTAGCTGTTAGTCTAGCCTTTTCAATAATCGTATTGATCCATTTTTCTTCAGCTTCTGCTGAAGCTTCTATTCTAGTTGCCCCTTGCTCCTTAGCTTTCTTTAGGATGTAAGCGAGATGTATGCTTTGCTCGTCTAAGGAGTAAGTATAGGTCGCTGTAAAACCTGATTGAGCTGGTCCAAAGAAAAATGAGTTAGGAAATCCTCTGCTATGCATGCCATGAAAAGTGGATAAACCGTCTCCCCATTTTTGAGAAACCGTTAATCCATCTGAACCATGTATCTGATATCCAGCTCTTCTGCTGTAATCAGTTCCCACCTCAAAACCTGTAGCAAAAATAATACAATCGACTTCATATTCTTTACCCTCAAAGACAATTCCATTTTCTGATATTTCTTCAAGTCCTTTACCATCGGTATTAACAAGTTCTACGTTAGGATTATTAAAGGTTTGAAGATATTCATCATGAAAGCATGGTCTCTTACAAAACTGATTATAATAAGGCTTAAGTGCTTCAGCGGTATCTTTATCATTAACCACTTCGTCTGCTCTAGATCTAACCTTTTCCATTTTTTGAAAATCAGCCATTTGCATCGCATTTGCTAGATCCATTGACTCTGTGACTTTATGCGTCATATAAGCTTTAAATCCAACCTTGTACATTTGTGGAGATAAAATTCCAGCAAGAGCAAAACTAGCCATTTTTAACTTAGAGGGAGCTTTTTGTCTTAAATTACCAAAAAGTAACCTGAATGCTTCTGTCCAACCATCAGACACCAAGTCTTTTTTAACTGTTCCACCTGATAAGAGCGTTTCGAAGTTTCTTCTCCTCTCATCATGCCAACCAGCTTCTTGTGTAGAAATCCAATCTGGATCTGTAGGTTGGTTATTTCTAACATCTATAGAGGAGGGCGTGCGTTGGAAAACAAAAAGTTTTTCTGCCGAAGCACCGATATGCGGTACACATTGCACAGCAGTAGCACCTGTTCCAATGATTGCAATTTTTTTGTCTTTTAAATTTGAAAGATCTCCACTAGAGCTGCCGCCTGTATAGTCATAATCCCATCTACTGGTATGAAACGTATGACCCTTAAAGTTGTTGATGCCTTTTATGGCTGGTAATTTTGGTCTATTCAGAGGACCATTTGAATGCACAACATATCTTGCCTTAATCTCGTCTCCTTGATTTGTTTTCACTGTCCATCGAAGAGATTCTTCATCCCAATCGGTTGCTGTTACTTCAGTTTGGAGACATGCATTGTCATACAATTTGAATTTCTCACATATTACTTTGCAATATTCTAGGGTTTCAGGAGCATTTGTGTATTTCTGTTTTGGAACGAAACCTGTCTCTTCAAGTAGAGGGAAATATATATAGGATTCGATATCACAAGAGGCGCCTGGATACCTATTCCAGTACCATGTTCCGCCAAAGTCTCCGCCTTTTTCGATAATTTTAAAATTGTCTATGCCAGCTTCTCTCAAACGCGCACCGGCTAGCATTCCACCAAAGCCACCACCTATAATTACGACTTCTATTTCTTCCTGTATTGGCTCACGCGTAATAGCTTCTTGCACATAAGGGTCTTCAACAAAATAAGAGAATTCACCGGTGACTTCTTGGTATTGCTCATTACCATCTTGCCTTAGACGTTTATCCCTTTCTTCTCTATATTTTTTTTTGAGAAACTCGGGATCAAAATTAAAATTTTCTATCTCAACTGCCATAATTATTTTCTCCTACTTAGATACTAATTTAAATTATTAGAAATTTCACTGAAAAAACAAGCTATTTAAATATTCCTATTCCTCTTTCCATAAAGCTTTTACTTTTTTAGGTTAATTTTCAATAATCTAGACTATAGAAATAAAGAATTCACTTGCCGATTACACTAAGAAACATTGCCTAGAAGCTTCATTAGGTGGAAATAAGGGTCATGAACTCCATACGTGATTTAGGATTGTCTCTAAAAGCCCCAATCATTCTACTTGTGACGGTACTGGTTCCTTTTTTATTGACGCCTCTTGTGCTCATACATTGATGTTCTGCATCAATTACTACTGCAACACCATTGGGCTGTAAGACTCTATCAATAGTATCGGCAATTTGTGCTGTCATAGTTTCTTGAGTTTGGAGTCTTTTTCCAAATAAATCTACAACTCTTGCAAGCTTGCTTAAACCGACAACCCTTTGGTCTGGAAGATACGCAACATGAGCTTTGCCTAGTATAGGAACCATATGATGTTCACAATGCGATAGAAGAGGTATGTCTTTGACTAATACGATTTCGTCATAGCCTTCAATCTCTTCAAATACTTTAGAGAGGATTTCTTCGGGATCTTGTCCATATCCTTCATAAAATTCTTCATAAGATTTAACAACTCTCTTTGGAGTTTCTATTAAACCTTCTCGAGAGGGATCATCACCCGCCCAAGAAATTAAAACTTTTACTGCTTCCTCTGCTTCTTCTCTAGTTGGTTTGTTATTCATTTCCTTTTAAATGGTTTTTGTAAATTATACAGGATGATATTAAAAATAAAATCTATGTAGATTTAAGAATAATTTACATATAAATTATAAAAAATAAACACTATCAGGGGAGATAAAAATGGCTGAATTTCAAACACCAAATTTTTCAGTTGATCTTAAGGATCAAGTCGCTTTAGTTACGGGCGCTTCGTCTGGCCTTGGCTACAGATTTTCTAAAGTATTGGCTAAATGCGGAGCAAAGGTTGCAATCGCGGCTAGAAGGGTTGAGAAACTTAAAGCCTTAGAGGAAGAAATAATAAGTGAAGGTGGTGAATGCGCAGTTATTCCTTTAGATGTTACAGATAGAGACAGTATAAGAAATGCAGTCGATGTGGTCGAAAATCAATTTGGTCTAATCGACACACTTGTCAATAATGCGGGAATGGTTGATGCTCAATGGGCAATTAAGCAAAGTGATGAGCTCGTTGATGGTGTTATCGAAACTAACTTAGTTGGACCTTATACATTATCAAATGAGGTTGCACGAAGACTTATCAAAAATAATCAACCGGGTAGGATGGTTAACATAGCCTCCATGGCAGCATTTAGTATAAACCCAAATTCAGCATCGGTTCTTTATTCAACTACAAAATCAGCAATTGTAAGAATGACTGAATCTTTGGCAGTTGAGTGGGCTAAGAATCATATCAATGTCAATGCAATAGCTCCTGGGATATTTCATTCTGAGATGGCAGATCTAATGCTAGAGAGAATAGGGGATGTCAGTAAGAATCTCCCAAGAAAAAGAATATGTACTCCTGAACAAATGGACTCAACATTGTTATTTTTAGTTTCTCCATCATCCGAATGTGTCACTGGAACTTGTATCAAGATTGATGATGGTCAATCCCCGCGATAAAGACAATTGTGGGGAACCTGTTCTCAAGCTACAGTAAAGGTTTTCCTGAAGATCTTAATCAGGTTTTTATTGAGCATATAGAAGGCTCAATTATTACCTATCAAGATTTATTAGATCAATCAGAAAAATATGCTAATGGCTTCAAGGCATTAGGCTTGCAAGCTGGAGATAGGGTGTCTATTCAGGTAAGTAAATCACCTGAGGTCGTATTTATTTATCTAGCCTGTTTGAGATCCAACCTTATTTTTCATCCTCTTAATACGGCTTACAAAGAGAAAGAGCTCTCATTCTTTTTAAATGATGCGAAGCCTTCTGTGTTCATTTGTGAACAAGAGGTCTCGGACAAGATAGCCTCTTTGGATATCGATCAGTTGCCATCAAATATTTATACACTTTTACCTAATCAGAAGGGAACTATTCACGATATAAAAGTTTCAGGTAATCATGAAGTGCAAGATTGTCCTGATGAGCAGATAGCGGCATTGCTTTATTCATCTGGAACAACAGGTAAACCGAAAGGCATAATGCTCACACATGGAAATATAGGTTCTAATGCTCATGCTTTAAAAGAAGCTTGGCAATTTAAATCTGATGATTGTTTGCTGCATGCACTTCCGATTTATCATGTTCATGGTCTATTTGTAGCTTTAGGGTGCGCGTTTCTTTCTGGCTCTAAAGTTCTGTGGTTAGATACGTTTAATCTAGATGAAGCGGTGAATGCATTACCTAACTGTACTGTAATGATGGGCGTGCCTACCTACTACACTCGACTGCTCTCTAATGAAAAACTAAACAAGGAAGTGGTGAAGAATATTAGAATTTTTATATCGGGGTCTGCTCCATTGCTTGAAGAAACTTTTGATGAATTTTATTTACGAACAGGTCATGAAATCATAGAAAGATATGGAATGACCGAAACAAATATTATTTCTTCAAACCCAGTTAATGGCGAAAGAAAATCCGGGACTGTAGGTGTATGTCTAAAGGGTCAAGCTCTAAGGATTGTCGATGATGGTCAAAATATTCTTGGCCTTGATGATATTGGTAATATCGAAGTCAAAGGGCCTAATGTATTTAAAGGTTATTGGAATTTACCAGAAAAAACCAAAGAAGATTTTGGTACAGACAACTTTTTTAGCACCGGAGATAAGGGGTTCATAGACGCAGAAGGTTATTTAACAATTGTAGGTCGAGCAAAGGATATGATCATTTCAGGAGGCTTAAATGTTTATCCTAAAGAAGTTGAATCGGTCATCAATGAAATAGAGGGAGTTATCGAATCAGCGGTTATCGGTCTTCCAGATGATGATCTTGGAGAAAAGGTGGTCGCTGTTATTGTAAGAAAAGATCAGTCACAAATCACAGAAAGTGAGTTGATCTCATCATTAAAGACACAGATTGCAGGCTTTAAAGTCCCTAAGAAAATTATTTTAATAGAAGAATTGCCTCGTAATGCCATGGGCAAGGTACAAAAAAATATTCTCAGAGATATTTATGCCAAAATGTACTCTTAACAAAGAAATTTAAAATACAGATATGAGCACAACAGATAAAAAACAAAGGATAGCTCTAGTTAAAAAGCTTAAAGAGAAAGGTATTTCTCCTGCTGAAAGAAGCAATTCTTCTGATTACAAAGAAGTTATAAAAAATGTTTTAGAGCATATGAATAATGTAGGCGGTTATTCGTCGGATCAAGTAAGGGAGGATGTAGAGGCTATCATTGATCTGAAATCTGCAAATGATACTTTTTATGAAGTGAATCGTTTCCACAGTAATAATAGACAAGCTGTTTTAGTGCCCATCCTATTTGTAATTCTTTTAGCTATTTTTGGCTTGGTGCTTTGGAATAATTCAGAAAACGAATTTACTTATGGGCTTGGCTTTTTAACTTTTTTAATTGGAGGACTGGGTCTTTCTGTGCGACGCGATTACAAAGAAACAGAAGATACTCTTAATCTAATGATAGATGAGATTGTGGCGACAAATAAAAAAGTTGATGAAGTAAAGGCTAGGTTGGGAATTGAAGAGGTTTACAAACCAGATTAGCCCCAAAAAGTAAAAAAGAACCTAGAATTTTAAAAAACCTTTCGTGTATACTTGCACCGTCCTAGCAGCTGACTGGGCATAAATTTAGCGAGATTGGTATAGTGGTATTACGCGACCTTGCCAAGGTTGAGAGACGAGTTCAATTCTCGTATCTCGCTCCATTATTTGTTATTTCTCTCGGTAGGATGCATGATTATGGTCTAATAACATGCAAGAACTTCAAAAAAAATATCTTAACTCATGGGCAATAGCCAGTGTTGGAGGAGGGGCTTCCGAGGCCTTCCTCTCAATGTTCCTGCTCTATTTTTATAACCAAGTTCTAGGGTTAGATCCTTTCTTGTGTGGACTGGGCATCGCTCTTTCTTTGTTTGTAGATGCGTTCACCGATCCCATGATCGGCGGTATTTCAGATAGAACAACTTCACGCTTTGGAAGAAGAATACCTTTTATGGCCCTAGGCCTCTTTGGTTTTGCATTGGGTATTTTCTTACTCTTTAATGCTCGACTTGGAAATAGTCAGTTCGCTTTGTTTTTTCAGCTTTTACTTTTCATAATCATTACGAGAATCAGCAGCACTATGTTCTTTATACCGAAGGCTTCGCTTGGGGTGGAAATGATAAAAGGTTATGAGCAACGTAATCTACTTCATGCCAGAGATAATAATTTTGGAATTCTCGGAACGGTAATATTCTATAGCTCGATAGCGATAATTTTTGGAAATAATTGGAATCAAGAGAGCGGATATAAAGCTGTATCTTTAATAGTGGTTAGTCTATTTCTTATCACCAGTCTTTATTCTGTTTTAAGGCTTCGAAATATCGAATCCCTCTTTGAAAAAACCTCTATAGATGATCAAACAAAAGACACGGGTGTCATTAAAGGGCTGTTGCTGCTATGGAAAAATGATTCTTGGAGAAATTTAATCATTGGAACCTCTTTATTTGGAATCGTAGGTTCTCTATCAAGTGTTTTTAGTATTTATATGATTAATTACTTTTGGCTTTGGTTACCTGATGAGTTCACACTCATATTGGCTTTATCTATTCCAGGCGCAATGATTGCTGGATTAAGTGCAAATAAACTTTTACAAAATAAGGACAAGAAAAGAACGGTCCTCGTCTTAACATGTATTATGATTTCGATTGGTCCTTCTCTTACTATCTTGCGAATCTTAGATATTAAATTTGCTACCAATATACTTCCAGAAGTTGGTCTTGGCATTTATAGCTTATTGTTTATTCTAGTGGCTCTTCATTCTTCTTTTATGGCAGGAGTGAGAGTGATAAATGGTGTTGTCTTTAGTTCTATGTTTTCTGATGTGGTCGAGGATCATCAAAAGAATACCCTCTCTCGGTCAGAAGGATTAATCATATCTGTGAACGGCTTGTCTGGAAAAATTTTGGGTGGAGTAGGCATATTGCTATCTGGAGTGCTTCTATCTTTAGTGGGATTTGGAGAGGACGGTTCCCTTGAAGATAAGAGAGAAGCTGTGACTTCTCTTGCAATCTTTTCTACGGCCTTGCTTTTTATCATTGCCCCAATCTCTTTATTTTTTATATCTAAATATAAAATAAATAAGTCTATTCATGAGGACAATCTTAAAGACCTAGGATATGAAACTGGAAAAGTTGAAACATGAAATTCGAATTAGATACAACCAAGTACCCTTCAAAGAGGGCAGGTTATTCAGCAGTAGCAGTGATGACTTTAGCTCAAGTGTTCGCTTTTATAGATCGTCAGATACCTGCAATGTTAGTGGAACCTATCAAGCAAGATTTTAATCTAAATGACTCTCAGATAGCCTTATTGGGTGGTGCTGCCTTCTCAATATTTTATGCCATCATGGCATTACCGATTGGGTATGCGGTTGATAGATATAAGAGAGTGAATGTATTGGGTTCTGGAATATTAGTTTGGTCTTTAATGACAACCTTCGCTGGGTTGGCTAATAGCTTTGGGCGATTGTTTGGTGCACGAATTGGCGTTGCTGTCGGTGAGGCCGTTATGGCGCCTGTGAGTGTGTCACTTGTAAGTGATTATTTTCCCCCAAATAAACAAGGCAAGCCCATGGGTATCATTACCGCAGGGGTGTATCTAGGTATAGGAACTACTTTAATAGGAGGGGGTTATCTTATTGATTATCTTACCGATATAGGAGGTATTACTATCCCACTTATCGGTTACTTTAAGCCCTGGCAAGCTACTTTTTTAGTGGTAGGTATACCTGGAATATTAATAGCTATTGCAGCATTCTTGCTCCATGAACCTAAGCGTTTAGGTTTAACTGCATATGAAACAAGAGATTCAGAATCTATAAATATTTTTTCTCATTTACTGAAGAATAAAAGCACATTATTCCCTATGTTTGGTGGTCTGATATTTATGGCTTTAATTTTTTATTCCTTCACCTTCTGGGCTCCTTCAATGATGGTCAGGACCTATGGTCTAAGCTTGACGGAAGTTGGGTTCACTTTGGGGTCAATCACAATAATAGCTTCTATCCTTGGAACGATTACTTCTGGAACCATTGTTGATTATTTACGATCGAAAGGACATTCAGATGCTCCACTTAGAACTGGAATGTATGCGTGTATGTTTGCTACTCCAGCTATTTGTTTAGCTCCTTTAGTGGATAGTCTCTTTATCAGTTGGATACTGATTGGTATTTATCTATTCTTTATAAGTTCTTTTGCACCGATTGGCTTACTGGCTATAAGTGGTATTTCAGGTAATGAAGTAAAAGGCCAGATGGCAGCAGTACATGCTTTTCTGATGATGGCTTTTGGTTTGAGCCTAGGGCCTCAGATAACGGCATTCTTTACTGACTTTGTTCTCATGGATGAATCTAAGTTAGGCATGGCGGTAGCAATTACAGGTGCAATCGTCCTTCCTTTGGCTGCATTATTTTTTAAAATTGCCTTACCAAAATATAGAAGTGCTTATCAAAAAATATCTAGTTAATTGATTTTTTGGGTACTTCCTCTTAGTCTGTAGCCGTGAATACACTAATCGTTGTTTTATTACTGATCATCTTAGCCTTAATGGTATTCAATACCTTTAAAGGTGGAAAAGATAATCATGAATCAGATGACTTTCTTAAGGGCATTGATAACTCTATGGAAATACAAGGGTCTACGATTAGAGAACTGTCAAAAGACATTCAGTCCTTCAATGAGCCATTAACAAAACTCAATCGATATTTGTCTGGAGGCACGCTTGCTGGAAAATTTGGAGAATGGTCATTAGAATCCATAATCAAGGATATCTTTCATCCTAATCAATATGAAAGTAATGCTGAAGTCATACCTGGTAGCGGTAAACGAGTAGAGTTTATTGTTAAGCTACCAGAAAATTTAGTTTTACCCATTGATGCGAAGTTCCCTTCTGCTCTTTTTGACAATTACTTGAATGCAAGCGATGTTGGAGATGAGAAGTTAGTCAAGAAAACAAAAGATGACATTAAAAGGCATGTACTTAAAGATGCGTCTGATATAAAAGAAAAGTATGTGCAAACCGGCATTACTGTTGATTTAGGAGTGATGTATATACCGAGTGAAAGTTTGATGCAGATCATAGATTCATTAGATAATATAAGAGAATCAATTTTCCGTGACTATAGAATTCTTATTATGGGACCTAATTCTTTAGCCGCTTATCTTATTAGTGTTCATATGGGATTTAGAACTTTAGCCTTAAACGAGAGAGCTGGAGAGATTATGGGTGAATTTGGCAGACTAAAAAAAGAGTTTGAAAAGTTTGGTGGTTCCACGGAAGACTTAATGAAGAAAGTTGATGCGCTTCAAAAGTCAGTTAATGAGTATTCTACTCGGGAAAGACAAATGGAAAGGGCTATTAACAATATGGATAAATTAGATTCTTAAAAAAATATGTCTTTTGATAAAGTTCAAGATGAAATTATAGATCTTCTATCTGAAAACGAAGATCAACAATTTATATTTCTAACAGGTGCAGCTGGAACAGGCAAAACAACACTTTTAGAGAGAGTAAAAAACCAATTATCCTTAAAGAAAATGGTTGTCGCTCCTACCGGCATTGCAGCATTGAATATTGGAGGTACAACAATTAATTCAGCTTTTAGGATAGGTTTTGACACGATTCCGGCCATCACCAAATCTAAAGATCCAAGGTTTAATAAGCTACTTAAAAATCTAGAGCTCCTGATAATTGATGAAGTTTCAATGGTGAGAGCTCCTATGCTCGATGCTATCTCACAATCTCTACAAATCCACAGAAATTCACAAGAACCTTTTGGGGGAGTTCATGTTCTTGCATGTGGAGATCTCTTTCAGCTTCCACCCATAATCAAGGAAAGTGAAGAACGGGTCATTTATGAAAAATATGATTCTATATATTTCTTTGATGCACACTCCTTTAAAGATATGGATAAGGTCAATTTCTTTGAGCTAACTGAATCATTTAGACAAGAAGAAGATCAGAAATTCTGTGATTTATTAAATAATATTAGAGTGGGTAGGGACTTAGAAAATACAATCAATCAAATTAACTCCAATTGTTTTGATCCAACACTCGAATCTGATTTTTTCATGACACTTACTTCCAGAAAGCGAAGAGCTGAAGAGTTAAATGAATACAAGTTAAGTCATATAGAAGGACAGGAAGAATTAATAAAATCGAAAGAATCCGGTGATTTAAATGAGAATGATTTACCCGCTCCTAGGGAACTTAAGATCAAGGTGGGTGCAAATGTTATGTTCATCAAAAATGATCCTGAAGGTAGATGGGTTAATGGCACACTAGGCACCGTTTCGGAATGCCTGGATAAAAAGAAAAAGAATATAAAAATTAAGATTAATAATAAAACTCATAAAGTAGAAAGAGAAGAATGGAATAAAGTAAAGTTTACTTACGATGATGATTCAGACGAGGTACTGGAGGAGGTGGTGTCTTCCTTTAAACAATTTCCAATAAAGCTTGGTTGGGCTGTGACAATTCATAAGTCTCAAGGACTAACCTTAGAAAGTTGCTCTGTTGACCTAGGGTCAGGAGCTTTTGCAACAGGTCAGGCTTACGTAGCTCTCAGTCGATGTAAAAATTTAAACTCTTTGCATTTGCAAAGAGAATTAAAGGTCTCTGATGCACTTGTTGATCCTGATATTGTTGATTTTCATAAAAATTATTTAAAGAGTTGAGATGAATAAATTATTAATAGCATTGGCGGTGTCCTTGAATATGCCTTTCAGTTTGGCTAATGAAACCTTAGAGACAGAGGCAGTTCAGTGGCTACAAGAATACTTACAAGTTGATACCATCAATCCTCCAGGTAATGAATCACGCGCAGTTGAATACATTGCAAATATCTTTGAACAAGAAGGAATAGAATATAGATCGGCTGAAAGTGCACCGGGTAGAGGAAATATTTGGGCAAGATTAAAAGGTGGAGATAAGCCTGCGTTAATTTTACTTCATCACAGTGATGTTGTTCCTGCTAATGAAAAATACTGGGACTTTGGTCCGCTGTCTGGAGAAATC
>CALJGK010000053.1 GCA_938075195.1 uncultured SAR86 cluster bacterium | reverse complement strand
AAAATCTGTAATGGCAGGAATCATATGAAAAAGTAATGTTGAGGTATAACCCAATGCTTGAAAGTACTTTGAGAAAGATCCAAACCACTGATAACGCTCCATGATGTATCCACCAGCAAGGGCAATTAAAGTTAAGACGCCGAGAATATGCGCTACGCCAAAACCACCTTGGTTATAAATACCCAGGGCCGATCCAGCCACCAGCAAAGTCACTAAAATATATAATTTTCCTGAACTTACTGAGTATGAAATAACTCGATACTTGCATAGGGTGTAAAACCCACTCAACACAGCCAATATACCTAAAATAGTATGAAACCACCCCAATAATGTCATCTCTGGCATTTTTTATTCTCCCCTTTTTGTATTACCTAAACTTTTGCCCATTCCCCATGGAATCCATATGGAACTCTCTGAGGTAAATGAACTGTTGCCAATGGACCTAATTTTGGTTCTTTGGCATTTAAAATTATCAAATCACTTTTATCAGTTTCTTGGTTATAAACCAGTGACAATAAGTAGCCTTCGTCTTCTGATTGAGCACCTTCCGCAGCAACGAATACGGGTTCAGCGCCAAACTTTCCAAGTCCATATTCATAAACTTCAGATGTATCGTTTATAAAATCATACTTAATGATTTCTTTAAAATCTGGCTGATCAGCATTTGAAGACGCTAATGCATAGGCATATTGATTGGACTTGCCTACAAGATCTGGATTTATTCTAGGGAACTCTACTGATCTATCATCTAACTTAGATTTTGTAGCAAGGCCAGAAGATGTATTTAAATCCCATCGAGTAAGCTGCGGGGGAGATTCAGTAAACGGTCCATTCCAGTCAGTATCAAATAATCTGTCATAAGCTGCTGCAGTCACTATCACATTGCCGCTTGAATCTTCGTGAGCATTAAATGTATGAAAAAAATATGTGCTATCTATCTCAAACCACTTAACTGCATTTGAATCTCCATTTCTATCCAATAAGCCTATTCTTGCTGAGTGATTATCATCCCAGGAAAAAGGGAAATAACCTCTACCGAGTTTATATAAATCGAAGGCTACAGAGAGATCAAATACCAGCATATAGTTTTTAGTAATAGCGCATTCATGCAGCATAGACCTGGATTCAAAAGGTATTGATTGAGTTTTTTTGTGTAATCCATTTTCATCGACTACCACGTAATCAATAGTGTCAAAATTATTTGCGTAGTCGTAACACATGGCATGCATCTCGTTCGTATCAGGATCAATCTTAGGATGAGCAGTAAAGCCTGCGTTTCTATCACCATAAAATGGCTTTGTGTTTAGTGAATTAAGTTCCTGATCAATTTCTACAGGATAACCGCCCGCTTCAACAATGGCATAAATTTTTCCTGAATGGGAAATGACGCTCGTGTTTGCTACAGAATCATTACCATCAACTAGCTTGTTTTTGTACCAGAGCGCATTGCCAGAATCCAATCTAATTCCATGAAGCATCCCTTCTCCTAAAAACCAATGATGTTTTTTCTCATTGACTGATGACATTGGATTTGGGCCATTTCTAATTAAAAGACCTGATAGATCTTTAGGGATCTGTCCAGTTACCTTGAGATCAGTTTCGGAAATTACATTATTAACAGGTGCATAGTTCCCCTGTAAGTAATAATTCTTTTTAGTGGTTATGCCTGACATGTCTACTCCTATTCCGGCCGCAGCTAGGCCACCAAGACTTAAGCCTGAAACTTTTAAAAACTTTCTTCTATTCATTGCGCAGTGTGAATCGTTGAAATATGCATTATATCAGGTTAAATTTTTCAAACTTTTTAGCTTAATTTCCTATAAGCCAGGTAGAGCAAGGCAGGTAGAAAAGCCGCGCCAAAGAAGGCTAGAGTTGACGAGCCACTGGATAGGGCTGCTGCTCCTAATCCAGAAAAGACTACTGCTACACCTATATTGGATAGGATCATTACATAGATAAATTTCTTAAAAGGCATTTTAGTTATTCCCGCAGCAAGTGTGCTCAGCTCAGCAAAAGCTGGGACAGGTCTGGCAAGGATTAATCCAATGACATCGATATCTTTAGCGGAATTTTCTGCTCTTTCTAAATCTTCTGTGCCGACAATTTTTATAGCTAAAGGTCTTGCTGCGTATCTTCCCACAAGGTAACCGAAGATTGCTCCAAAATTAAGACCTGCCCAAACAATAATAGAAGCAAGAGCCCAACCTAAACTGGCACCAGCAAGAGTATTAGTTAATCCATTTGGTACTGGTAAAAATACATCAGCTGTTAAAGCGATTATTACAACTACGGATGTATATAGACTATTTTCTCCTGCCCACGATAATGCCATCTCTCCGTATCTTGCAAATGACGTCTCTAAAAATATAGCTGGCAGAATAATTGTTGTAAAAAACACTATTATAAAAGTAAGCCATTTTAATAACTTAGGCATACTAGTTATTGTTTTTGATGTGTTGCTTTATTGCTGCATGCTCTTTTTCACCAAAAGTAAATTTTTTATATAAAAGATACGCTCCACAACTATAAAAGACCAATGGAACCAAGCCATAGAGGCTTATTAAGGCTATCTTCACTTCCATTGTTTGAGGTTCGTTTGGGATAAATCCAGAAAACTGAAGTACAAATCCAGTCACTAAGAGCATAATTCCAGTTGCACTTTTATATACGAAATTTAATGCAGCAAAATAAGAACCTTCTTTTCTCTCGCCAGTAAGATATTCATCATAATCAATCACATCTCCTTTTATTGATGGTCCGATTGCTCCACCACACCCGGCTGCTATTCCAGCCAGAAAAGCGCCTACAAACATAATAACTACTTTAGTGGTTACAGAATCTATGAACGGTAGAAAAAATGTAGCTCCGAAGGATATACCGGTAAAAAACATACTAAAAACCCAGAGATTTATTTTTCCAAATTTTCTCGATAAAGGTATCCAGAAAGGAACGGAAAGAGCTGAAGGCAACATATAGGCTAAAATCATTAAAGGTGCTAAGGCCGGTGTTCCAATAATATATTGGGTTACGTATAAAGTAAGCACGCCAATTACCGCGCCTCCTAGATTCTCAATGAATAAAACCAGTATCAAAATCTTCGCATGTGGATTTATCCATACATCCCTAAATGCTTTAAAGGGATTTTTATTAACTCTATTTTGAAATTCAGGATTTTCATTCAATCTGGATACAGAGAAAAATATCATTAGACTCATTACCGCAACAGCCAAAAAGGCTAAGTTACCAGCAAGGTTTCTTATATCGCCATCGGGACTGCTCTCTTCGCTAATCAACAAACTCATTGAAACTAAAGATAGGATAGAGCCAAGCGTGAATCCAATATGCCTGACCCCAAACAGCCTAGTTCTTTCATGATAATCATCAGAAAGCTCAGCCCCTAAAGCCATATGAGGGACATTGAAGAGTGTAATAGCGGAATAAAAACCCAAAATAGCAAACATCATCCAAATCTCAAGTGATTGACCTTGCAAATATTCGGGAGGTGAGAAAACTGCTAAAAAACCTAATGAAATCGGTATGAAACTAAGAAGCATCCAGGTTTTTCTTCTACCAAATTTAAATGTTGTCCTGTCGCTTAAATAACCTGCAACAGGATCAGAAATTGCGTCCCAAATGCGTGAAATACTAAAAATAACACCCATCACCGCAGGCGCAATAAGCAATACATCAGTTGAGAACTTCATGACATAAAGCGTCATGAGTAAATACATATAGCCGGCCCCTACTCCGGGAATGCCGTAAGCTAATGTTGTTTGTAAAGGAACTTTAGATGAAATTTTAGACAAAACTTATGGCTTTAACCTCATGAGATCATCTGTACTTCTATGATACAAAGCATCAATTATTTTTATATTTTGTACGTAACTCATTTTCTTCTCCCCAGAAACTCAGTTAGATTATATTCTCACGTATTGATATGCAAAGTTTATAAATATCTACTTGAGTATCGAAGACAATTCTTTTCTAGGATTATATGAGTGAATATTCTCAACACTGATCTTCATAGTGGCCTTTGTGACTAGATTCCTTGCGTACGCTAAAAGAGGATTAGAAATATGATTAAAGAGTCCTTGAAGTTTAGACCTTTTTTGCATCCACTTAGCTCTCTTATTCCTTAACTGGTCATAAGCACTAAGGGCCTTATCGAGATCTTCTATCTCGCTAAGAAGAACCATCAAGCAATAAGCATCTTCTATCGCGAGGCATCCGCCCTGTCCTAGAAATGGGACCATTGGATGTGCGGCATCTCCCAGCAAGACACACTTACCTTGATGCAAGGTGCCAGGCAAAGGTCTTTCAAATATTCCCCATTTGTAAAGCTTTTCAGTTGAGTT
>CALJGK010000052.1 GCA_938075195.1 uncultured SAR86 cluster bacterium | reverse complement strand
GTTTTATCAAATATAAAGCCCTTATAGTCTTCTGTAACTATCTCCTCAAGCATTTCCGTATAAACCGGAACTCCAATAAAAGGTAGAAATGCCTTAGCCTTATCTTCTATATTAGAACCGTTATACCAAGACTTGGTATCTGTAAAAATTGTTGTATCAGCAATTTCATTAACAAGCACCATCCAATCATCTTCTGCAGTCTTAGAAGATTCTATAACTTCTTTATTATTCTTGATCATCCACTCAATACAGTCTGTAATCCAATTCACATGTTGTTCAATAGAAGGCATCATATTTGAAAGGACCGAGGGGCTGCCTGGTCCGGTGACAGTAAAAAGATTGGGAAAGTTAGCAATACCAATACCTAGATAGGACTTAGCCCCACTCTCCCATTGATCTTTCAGCTTTATATTATCTCGTCCAGATATATCTATACTTGTTAGAGCCCCAGTCATTGCATCAAATCCTGTTGCAAGGATAAGGGTGTCAATATCATAAACTCGATCTGATTCAATTGAATCAGTGGTGATGTTCTTTATAGGATTTTTTTTCAAATCTATTAGATGGACATTGCTTTGGTTGAAGGTTTCGAAATAACCTGTATCGACGCACAGCCTTTTACCTCCAATATGATAATCAGGAGCAAGTAAAGAAGCTGTTTCTGGATCCTTTACAGTACCAACTATTTTATCTCTTACAAAGTTTGCAGCTATTTTGTTGGCATCAGCGTCCATTGCCACATCCGCATAACCTCCAAAGAAACCTAAACCTGCATTTTGCCAATTTTCTTCTAGTTGGGCATGCACTTCCTCTATATCAGTTTCTACAATTAAAGATTCATCTGAAATTGCTGCGATTCCAAAACCATTGAGATAGTTTTCTTTTCTAAATTCTGGATATCTAGATTTTATTTCCTGTTCCAGGTTCTTATCCATAGGACCATTATTTGAAGGTATTGAGTAATTCGGCGTTCTTTGAAAAACAAATAACTCTTTTGCTTGTTGAGCTATTAAAGGAATAGATTGTATGGCCGAAGAACCTGTGCCAATAATCGCCACCCTCTTCCCAGTAAAGTCCTGCTTATCTTGTGGCCATGTAGATGTTTGCAAAAGTTCGCCCTCAAAATTCTCTAATCCCTCAAAATGTGGTTTATTAGGAACTGAAAGACATCCAGTAGCAAAAATACAAAACTTAGTTTCATAGTCATCTTTTGAAGTAGAAATTGACCAATTTGAATCATTCTCATTAAAATTAGCACTGATCACTTCTTCTTCGAACAGAATGCCGTCTCTTAATTCAAATCTATCCGCAACATGATTGATGTACTCAAGTATTTCGGGTTGAGCTGAGTATTTTTCTGACCAATCCCATTCCTGTTGGAGATCATGATCAAACTGATAAGAGTACTCTAAAGAAGGAATATCGCATCTTGCTCCAGGATATCTATTCCAATGCCAAGTACCGCCAATTTGATCAGCTTTTTCCAGAATGACTACAGATAGGCCTAATTTTCTTAACTTCAACAGCATATATATACCTGCAAAGCCGGCACCAACTATAATCGCATCATATTTCTTGATTGCGCTATCTTTATTCATTACTTAATCTCCCCAAAAATCTTAATAACCTTAATTCTTATCTTATGAGAATTATTTATATCATCAATATAAATATCAAGGTAGAGAAAATTAGAATTTCCTTACAAAAAACTTTTCTTTGGAGGCCAGCTCTTCAGCTCTCAATATTATGTAGTGAGCTAGAATTATTTGGTCTATGCCCTTTGCTTTAAGAATTGCTTTTTCTTGTAGGCTTGCGTCTATAGAATTTTGACTAATCTCTTCTATAACTTTTCCTATATCGAAACTCCTGGCTTTCATAAATAAATTTAAAGATTTCCTTCTCTTGTGCTCTCAATATTATGTATTGAGATAGAATTATTTTTTGGTCTTCATCCTCTGGCTTTCAGGATTCCTCTGTCTTGTAAATTTGCATGTGGTAATATTTGGTCTACAATATTATCCAACTATAATCCTTGAAAGATTAAGACAATAATTAAAGATCATTATACAAATAAGCTATGAAAAATACTTTACTATCCTCACCATTAAAATCTGATATTGATAATAAATCGGAAGAATTTGCTAAGTACAAAGAGTCCATGCTTGAGAAGCTAGACGTAATTGAAGATCTGATTACTGAAGTTGAATTAGGAGGAGGACAACACCATCACGATAGATTAGCTGCAAGAGGTAAAATGCCTGTACGTGAAAGAATTGCAAATTTCTTAGACCCTGATACTCCTTTTCTTGAAATAAGTACTTTAGCAGCATATGCCTCGGCCTACCCTGTTGGAGGAGGCTGTGTAGCAGGCATAGGAATAGTTGCAGGTATTGAAGTCGTTATTTTTGCAAATGACCCTACAGTTTTGGCGGGGGCTATGCATGCTTTTTCAGGAAAAAAATGGACTCGAGCCATGGAGATATCCAGGGTCAATAAAATACCTTATGTTCAGTTTGTAGAATCTGCAGGTGGTGATTTAAGAATGGGCGGTGGAAAAGGAAAAGGAGCTTCGCAAGGCACTATCTTAGGAGCAGGACACTTTGCAGAATCTGGAAGAACTTTTTACGATGTAACCGAACTTTCCAAATTAAGAATACCGACTATCTCTATAGTCTTTGGTTCTTCTACTGCAGGTGGTGCATATCAACCTGGAATGTCTGACTACAATATCTTTATCAAGAAACAATCAAAGGTTTTCTTAGGCGGTCCGCCTCTAGTTAAAATGGCAACAGGAGAGGTATCGGACGACGAGACTTTAGGTGGTGGTCAAATGCATGCTGAAAAGTCAGGTTTAGCAGACTATCTTGCAGAAGATGAAATGGATGCATTGCGGATAGGAAGAGAAGTAGTCTCTCACCTTAACTGGCGGAAAGAAGGATGTGGTCCTACCCATCAAGCCGATGAGCCCATTAATGATATTGAAGATTTATTGGGTTTAGTTGATCCAGACCTTAAAAGACCTTTTGATGTCAGAGAAGTAATTGGAAGAGTAACGGACGGTTCAAGATTTGAGGAATTTAAACCTCTATTTGGACCCACTATGGTATGTGGGTTTGCCTCCATTCATGGCTATACGGTAGGTATTATAGGAAATAATGGTCCTATATTTCCCGACACCGCATCAAAAGGTGCTCATTTTGTTCAATTATGTAATCAAGTAGATGTGCCCATTGTATTTTTACAGAACATAACTGGGTTTGTAGTAGGAAAAGATTATGAAACTGACGGGCAAATCAAGAAAGGCGCTCAATTCTTAAATTCGGTTTCTAATTCTACCGTGCCACATCTTACGGTTATCTTGGGTAATTCGTATGGTGCTGGAACTTATGCCATGTCTGGGAGAGCTTTTGATAATAGATTTACTTTTATTTGGCCCACTGCAAAAATTGCAGTGATGGGTCCTCAACAAATTGCAGGTGTAATGTCTATTGTAAGGAGGGCTAGAGCTGAAAGAATGGGAGAGAAGATTGATGAAAAAAACGAGGCTCAAATGGTGGCCTTTGCAGAAGCAGCTCAAGAAGAAGGTTCTCTTGCTCTAAGAGCCACTGGAGCGATAAGCGATGATGGAATTATTGACCCTAGAGACACAAGAACAGTGCTTGGATTATGCCTCTCAGTGGTGAATGGAAAAACTGTTGAAGGAACACCTGGATATGGAGTATACAGACTATGACTTTTCATAAATTACTTATCGCCAACAGAGGCGAAATTGCATGTAGGATAATTAAAAGTGCCCATGATATGGGTATAAGTTGCGTAGCAGTCTATGTTGATGCAGATGCTAATTCTCTGTTTGTAAAGCAAGCCGACGAAGCCGTAAGACTTACAGATTCTTACTTAAATTCTAAGGAGATAATAGCAGCTGCTAAAGCTACTGGAGCACAGGCAATTCATCCTGGTTATGGATTTCTATCAGAGAATGCTAAGTTTTCTAGAGATGTGATCAAAGAAGGTTTAATTTGGGTTGGCCCCAATTCAAAAGTTATTACATCAATGGGAGATAAGTTAAAGGCTAAAGTCTTAGCCGAAAAGGCAGGCGTTCCTACCCTTCCTATGACAACAGATCCTAAGAAAGCGTCTTCAATAGGATACCCCTTACTGATCAAAGCTGCTGCTGGTGGAGGCGGAAAAGGTATGCGTATTGTTGATTCAAATAAAGAATTAAAAGAATCGATTCTTGGGGCTCAGAGAGAAGCATTGTCTGGATTCGGAGACGATAGAGTCTTCATAGAGAGGTATGTTGCTTCTTCGAGGCATATTGAGATTCAAATATTGGGTGATTCCTACGGAAACGTAGTGCATCTAGGAGAAAGAGAGTGCTCCATCCAAAGAAGGCATCAAAAGATTATTGAAGAATCGCCTTCTCCTAGAGTTGATCCTGAAATGAGAGAGGCTATGGGTAAAGCTGCCGTCAACTTAGCAAAAAAATTAAAATATGAATCTGCAGGAACAGTTGAGTTTTTAGTGGATGATAAAACCGGTGAATTTTGGTTTTTAGAAGTCAATACCAGATTACAAGTTGAACACCCTGTAACGGAAGGTGTCACTGGTAAAGACTTGGTATATGAGCAACTGAGAATCGCACGCGGTGAAGAACTTGGTTATACCCAAGAAGAAATTGAGTGGTCTGGATCCTCTATTGAAGCAAGGCTCTATGCTGAAGATCCTTCTAATGATTTCCTTCCTGCAACAGGCAAACTGATCGCCTACGAACCTGACTCTAACATCGAAGCAAGATGGGATACAGGAGTTGAACAAGGATCAATAATTGGAACAGACTTTGATCCAATGATTGCGAAAGTAATAAGTACTGGAAAATCTAGAACTGATGCAGCCAATAAATTGGCACTAGCTTTAGAATCACTTCATATAGGCGGTGTAATAACAAATAGAGATTTCTTAGTTTCGTCTTTACGTTCAGAAGCTTTTCATGAGGGACTTACCACTTCTGATTTCATTGAAAAAGTTGATCCTCAAAGATCAATACCTATGAGTGGGGAAAATCTTGAACTTTCTTCTTCAGTGGCTGCGCTTTGGATTCAAGGCTTGAATAGAAAAAACTCTAATGTACTTAATCAAATTCCTTCTGGATGGAGAAATTCAAAACTTCCGCGACAAAAATTATCTTTTCGTTGCCTGGAAGAAGAAGCCACCGTTAACTATATACGCAGAAGAGATGGCTCTTTTAATTTAAATAATGGATCTGTTGCCAATATATTTAAGTGGGAAGAATCTGGAATTGATATTGAGATAGATGGTCGAAGATTTTATGCGAAAGTAACTCAAGATTCTAAAACCATCGTAGTTCATATGCCATGGGGCAATGCAGTGCTTGAAATTCTTCCTAGATTTACACTGCCTGGAAGCGAGGTCGAGGCCGGAGGTCTAATAGCGCCAATGCCTGGAAAAGTTATTGATCTTAAGGTAAAAGTTGGCTCTAAAGTTAAAAAAGGAGATACTTTAGTGATATTGGAAGCTATGAAAATGGAACATCAAGTTAAGGCTTCTGAAGACGGAAAAGTCACCAAGCTTTTGGTAAAGAAAGATGAACAACTTGAGAATGGCGCTCTATTAATGATCGTAGATCCAAAGTAAATTTATGGTCCAGTCATTGAAAGTTTCCGATAATTCGTTGGAAACACAAGAGTTTTTGGAAAGTCCAAGGCCTCTATTAAGCAAATCAAAAGAAAGCCTCCTGTCTGCAAGACAAAAAGAAGCAATTTTAGGCTTAGAAGAGTTAATAAAAGCAGGCTATCCTCAATTGACTATGTCTCAAATAGCCAACAGGCTTAAAGTCTCTCTTAGAACTCTATATAAAATAGCTCCAAAAAAAGAAGATTTATTGTTAATAGCGGTAGACAGATTGTTATTCAAGATAGGTGCCGAAGCTCAGAAAGCTATCAATACTGATGACGGGCCTTTAGAAAAATTAAAAATATTTCTCCATAAGACCAATGAAGCAACAAAAAACGATACTCTCGCCTTTACTGAAGACTTTGACAAAATTCAAGGTGCAAGAGCTCTTATAGATTCTCATGAAAATTACGTTGTAAACTTAACAAAAAATATGCTTGATGAGGCAATCGAAGCAGGTGAGATAAACAAAATAGATACCTCTTGGATGTCTCTAGTATTATCGGGTCTAACAAGAGAAACAAACAGAAAATATTTAAAAAAAGCATCTAAAGCCGAAACAGCTGACTCGGCAAAGGAGATGATGGAAATAATTTTTAAAGGTTTAAAAAGTAAATGAAAATTCCAAAGGAGAGATGATGAATACTGAGAGAGAAAAGATAATTATAGGGAACTGCAGTGGTTTTTATGGCGATAGACTATCAGCTGCAAAAGATATGGTTGAAGGAGGCCCTATTGATGTTATTACAGGCGACTATTTAGCCGAGTTAACAATGACCATTCTCTACAATCAGAGAATGAAAAGAGGAGAAGATCAAGGTTATGTAGGCACTTTCTTGAAACAATTTACTGAAATTGCAAAAGCTTGTGAAGAAAAGGACATAAAGATTGTTACTAATGCAGGAGGCCTAAATCCCTCTTCAATGGCATCTAAAATAGAAGCGATCGTTGAAGAGCTAGGTTTAAACCTCAAAGTAGCTTACATAGATGGCGACGATTTAGCTCCTAGAATTGAGGAATTAGGTGCTGCTGGAGAAAAGCTGGAGAGTATTGAAAAGGGAATAGCTCTTAAGGATCATGGGAAAGAAACTTTAACGGCCAATGCTTACTTGGGCGCTTGGGGAATTAAAGAAGCTTTAGATGCAGGAGCAGATGTAGTGGTTTGTCCAAGAGTGACTGATGCTGCAGTTGTCATAGGACCTGCTGCATGGAAATTTAATTGGTCTAGAAATGACTTCGATGCACTAGCTGGATCACTAGCTGCAGGACACATTATAGAATGTGGTGCTCAGGCAACTGGTGGCAACTATTCATTCTTTCAAGAAGTTCCGAGTTTTAAAAATATTGGTTATCCCATTGCTGAAATCTACGAAGATGGAAGTTTTACGGTAACAAAACATCCTGGAACAGGCGGTCTTGTTTCTGTGGGAACAGTCACAGCACAACTCTTATATGAAATAAATACTCCAGCCTATATGAACCCGGATGTGATAAGTCACTTCGATACCCTTAAGATTGAGCAAGAATCACAAGATAGAGTGTATGTCTCCGGATGCAGAGGCAGTAGTGCCCCCAAGACTCATAAAGTGTGTATTAATCTGTCTGGTGGATTTAGAAATGGCAGCGAGATATTACTTACAGGGTTAGATATTGAAGAAAAAGCAAAGTTAGTAACAGATCTAATCTTTGATAATGTTGGAGGTAAAGACCAATTCGATAAAGTTGATATTCAACTTTTACGAACAGACAAAGAAGACCCTAATTCTAATGAAGAGGCACAAGCTTCACTAAGAATTTCTGTGATGTCCACCAACCCCGATCTTGTCGGAAGATTATTCAGTGCCAAGACAACGGAATTAGCACTTGCTTCTATTCCTGGCTATACAGGAAGAGCCGGCACAGCTGCAGGACATTTTATAGAATACTGGCCTGCTCTAGTTGATAGCAAACACATAAAGGAAATTGTCCATTTTGAAGGTAAGAGCATAGAGGTAATACCCACTAGCCAGATGGATTATGAAGAAATCTATTATCAAAAAGAGCCTTATGAAAACAAGCTTCCAGAAATTGAATCTTATAAAAACGTTCCTTTTGGTAAGCTTTATGGAACTAGGTCAGGAGATAAAGGTGGATGTGCTAATTTAGGTGTTTGGGCTAAAACACAAGATGCTTATTCTTATTTATTTGAATTCTTAACCGTAGAAAGAGTTAAAGAGTTACTGCCTGATTTAGCAGAATACAAAATAGACAGACATGAATTACCTAATATCTTGTCGCTTAATTTTTATGTTCACGGAATATTACAAGACGGTGTTTCATCGTCTACAAGATTAGATGGGCAGGCAAAATCATTAGGTGAATACCTTAGGGCCAAAAATATTGAAGTGCCTGAATCTTTAATCTAAAAAATAAAATAGGAATTACCATGAATAATACATCACAACTATCTCTTGAAGGTCTGACTTTTCAAGCAACTAAAATTAATATTGAGGAAAATGTGTTAACAGTGACACTGAATCGTCCTGAAAAGAAAAATGCTCTAAACAACGTAATGATGAACGAGATTTGCTATGCATTATCTTATGCAAAACAAGAGAGAGAAATTAGAGTTGTTGTGATAGCAGCTGAAGGTGACGTTTTTTGTGCGGGTGCAGACCTTAAGAGAGAAAAAGCAGAATCAAATGTACCTAAAATTGAAGGCTCAGATGACATCAGCTTACTCATCAGACATCTTTATAAACCTGTTATTTGCAAGATTCAAGGATCTGTTCATGCCGGTGCCCTTCTCATGGTTACAAATTGCACACATGCAATTGCCGTTGAAGAAGCTAAGTTTTCAGCTCCTGAGATTTTACGAGGGGTATGGCCCCATATGGTGATGGCAGGTTTATTTAGAGTCATGCCTAAAAGGGCTGGTCTAGATTTCTGCATGAGAGGACAGGCTATTAATGCAAAGAAGGCCGAAGAATGGGGACTCATTAACGAATCAGTCGCGAGTGATAAACTAGATGAAGCTGTAAGAAAATTAGCCTCAGATCTTGCAAATCTTGCTCCTGGAACTATGCAATTTGGATTAGAAGCTTATGTTCGTCAAGATTCTATGGATTTTGATGAAGCTTTACCCTACCTGGGTAAAAAGAGTGCTGAAACATTTGCCGGTCCTGATGCTCAAGAAGGTATCTCTGCTTTTCTTGAAAAAAGAGAACCAAATTGGGATTAGCTACTTTCTACTTGCTATATAGATAGCTGTTAACACAATAAAACCGCCAAATATCTGTAAGGGACTTAATAATTCTTCAAGTAAAAGCCATCCATAGAATGCAGCAGCTACAGGTTGCATTAACAGTACTAAAGAAGAAAGATGCGCAGAAACCTTTGAAATTCCGTAAGTAATCATTCCCTGAGCAATGGTTTGCGAGAAAATTGCATACGATAGAAGAATTATAAATTCCTTTAAGCCTATAGTTAATTCTTTAGTTTCAAAAATACTTATCAAAAATAAACAAAAGGCTGTTATCAAAGTAACTAGAAATAAAGTTTTGGCAGGTCTAAGTTCATCGGTCAGATCTTTGATAGAAAGAATATAACCAGCATAAAAAATTGCCGCTACCAACCCAAGCGAATCTCCGAATACCATGACACTTTCACCCGGCAAAACAACTAACGAGACGCCGATTAAAGCGAATGCTAACGAAATGATGAAAGATAGTTTAATTGTATAACTGAGGAATAAAACACCAAATAAAACTACAAAAACAGGTGCTGTATTGGCCATTAGTGTTGCATTAGCAACAGATGTGAATGATAAGGACCAATTCCAGATTGACATATCTAAGGCAAAACATACTCCTCCAAAGCACAAGAAAAATGACTTTCTTGTATTCCATTGCACTTTTTCTTTGTCATCTCTTTCTTCGTATCTCATCCAAAAATAAAGAAAAGGTAGTGCAAAAAATGCTCTGTAAAATGCAATTAGAGAGGGTGAAGATTCGCTAATTTTTACAAAAATTCCTGAGCCTCCCAACATCATAGCTCCAACCAATAAGAGCAGGATGCCTTTAAAGAGATCTGTAGATTTATTTTTTTCTTCGTTCAAAATCTTCGGTTATACTTTTGTAAATGAATCAAGCTCCGTCCAATAATACTGAAATTGTATCTGTATCAGATATAAACAACTTGGCTAAAGGTTTATTGGAAAGAGATTTATCTAATGTGTGGATACAAGGTGAAATCTCCAGCTTCACAGCCCATGGATCAGGTCATTGGTACTTTACCATAAAAGATAAAAAGTCCTCTTTGAGTTGCGTCATGTTTAAGTTTGAAAATCAAAATATTATTTTCGAACCTAAGGTTGGTGATGAGCTAATATTAAATGGAAACATTAGTATTTATGCTCCTTCAGGAAGATATCAATTTAATGTTAAACACATTGAAGTATTTGGAGAAGGTGCCCTACTCAAGGCTTTTGAGGAGCTAAAAAGAAAATTAGATAATGAAGGTCTTTTTCATGCAGATAAGAAAAAAGATATACCCCCTCTTCCGCGCTCTATTGCTGTTATTACTTCTGAGACTGGTGCTGTTTTAAGGGACATTATCAATGTACTAAGAAGGAGATCTCCTTTTATAAAATTAACTTTAATCGAATCTCAGGTACAGGGAAAAACTGCCGATCAAGAAATCACAAGCGCCATAAGAAAAGCAAATAACTTTTTAGATTTTGATCTTATCATCTTGGCAAGAGGTGGAGGCTCAATAGAGGATTTATGGTGTTTTAATATGGAGTCAGTTGCAAGGGCTATTGCTGAATCTGAACTGCCTATAATTAGTGCAATTGGTCATGAGACGGACTTTACAATTAGTGATTTTGTTTCAGACCTGCGCGCACCAACGCCCTCGGCTGCCGCTGAAATAATCAGTCAACAACACTCCAATCTACTAGATTCAATATCTAGACTAAAGAATGAAATAAGCAATATATCCGTTAATCAGGTTAAGAACTTAAAAGATAAGTTGAAAAATAAATCTGCCTTACTGAGGCATCCGGGAGAGAAACTTAGGGAAACATCTCAGAAATTAGATAATTTAGAGCTGAGAATGAGAGATTTACTATCAAATATTACATTAGGAAAGAAAAGCTCTTTAGAGACAAACCTCTCTCGCTTAAAAAGTTCCTCCCCTATGACTCTTATAAAGGCTCAGCAAAATAGAATCAAGGTCAATTCAGTAAACTTAAATAACTCCATAAAAGTAAATATCGAAAAAAAGAAAAAAGCTTATTTGAAAAACATTAGCACTCTTGAAGCGGTCAGTCCTCTATCCGTTCTTAGCAGAGGCTACTCTATTATTACTGATGAAGAAAAAAATATTATTACTTCCTCTGAACAGCTAAAAGTTAAGCAGAAGATAAAAGCAAGATTAGAAGAAGGACAAGTGCTAGCAGAAGTAATAGAAAAGATTGATGAATAAATTTTTTTTATTTTTTATTGTTTTAATTACTGCTTGCACGAATCTTCCTTTAACAGAAAAGGTATCATACTGTTCATTTCCAGCTCATAAACCCTATCCTGGAGGAATGGTTAACTATCGCTTTATGGATTTCGATATTGATCTAGATAAGGAACTAGCTGCTGAAGGATTAAAATATGAAGTCTGCAGGGACAATAGCTCATCTGTCAATTTATTAATCCCCATACCTCTTTCCTTTGAGAAGGAGTATCTTAAAATTTCTCTTTCAAATGAATTAATCTCTTCAATCGATATCGAGAATAAATTTTATCGAGAATCAAGAATCACGATTAACAATCAAGACATGGTAAAACCTCCAGATTCTATGCAAGAAAGAATTAAGGAAGAATACATAAAAGGAATTGCTTTAAAAAATGTTTTTACTGATCAAAATTTAAAATTAAGAGAAATGATAATGCCTGTAACGGGTTTAAAGAGCAGCGAGTTTGGAGTTAGGAGATATATAAATGGACAACCAAGAAATAGACATACTGGCCTTGATATAGCAGCTAATGAAGGAGTATCAGTGATAGCACCGCTTAGCGGAATAGTGATTCTTGCAGATAATTTTTTTTATAAAGGGAATGTTATTTATATTGACCATGGAAATGGCCTTATAACGAGCTATTCACACTTAAATAAAAAAATAGTCACATTAGGACAGTCAGTTTCAAAAGGTCAAACATTGGGCTTCGTTGGAAGTACTGGACGAGTTACAGGACCACATTTGCATTGGGAAGTTTTCTTTTTGGGAATACCGGTTAATCCGGAGATATTCGTAAAAGAAGAGATTTAATTGTTTATGTACTCTTCAAGTCCTTCTTGGGTCTGAGGTCCTATCAATGTATGCAGGAGCTTACCTTCAGGGGTGATAATATAGGTTGCGGGAAGGCTTGGTGGAGATTCCCACCCAAATAATAATCCTGGATCATTGGTGATGCTGGGTATATCTACACCAAATCTCTTAATTTGGTTAGATAGTTCCTCGCCTTCAAGTCTGTCAAAATTATAGGCCAGGACAAGAACCGAATCTTTGTTTGAATTATAGAAATTAGTCAGTTCCGGCATCTCTTTAATGCAAGGTGGACACCAATCTGCCCAGTAATTTACTACGAGCCATTTACCTAAAAAATCATCTAAGCGACCTGTATTACCATCTACTAGTCTATAGTCAGGCTCAGAACAGGCACTTAAAATAAATATAAGATTTATGAGAAAAAAATTCTTTGTCTTGTAGTATAGATTTTTGTACATTTATAAAAATAGTTTAACTAATGAATAATTTTACCATTTACCACAATCCTAGGTGTAGTAAATCTAGACAAACTCTAGAATTAATAAAAGCCAATGGTATAAACCCTTCCATTGTTCTTTATCTCGAAGAACCACCCACTATAGAGACCTTAAGTAATATTATAAATCTATTAAAATTAAAACCTCGGGACTTGCTCAGAAAAAGTGAGGATGAATATAAAGCCTTAAATCTAAAGGATACGACTATTGATGACTTAGAGATTATTAAATTCATGTCTAAACATCCAAAGTTAATTGAAAGGCCAATTGTCATATCAGGAAAGAATGCTATTCTTGGAAGACCGCCTGAAAATGTACTTTCACTAATCAACTAATTAATACCCATGGAACAAAAAACTTTTTTTGAAAAATTAAAAAGAAACCCCTTCTTCTGGATTTTCTCTGGAGAATTATTCTTTTTATCGCTGAATATCTTTTTCTTATTAGCTCTTGTAATAGGAATCATTTCGTTCATTGGTTCAATATTTTCGAGCGATTATGCAGATCCTACGGATAAAGCTTTGGTCATCAACCCTATGGGCCCAATAGTAGAACAAATTGCTGGATCAAATGATCCTATTGATAACCTGAGCGGTGCCATGCCAAGAGAGTTATACGTAGGCGACTTATTAGAGGTTCTAGATGCTGCTGCAACAGATGATAGAGTTCAAGATGTTCTATTAAGATTAGACAATATAGACGGAACTGGCCAGGTAGTTTTGTATGATGTTGGAATAGCATTACAAAAATTAAAAGACTCAAACAAAAATATTATTGCTATAGGAGATTACTTTAGTCGAAGTGGTTACTACTTGGCTTCATTTGCTGATGAAATAATTATGAATCCAGATGGTGCGATACTGGTAGAAGGATTCGGTAGATCTAAGCTCTATTACAAATCCCTTTTAGATAAATTAAAACTTGATATCAATATATTCAAAGTAGGAACATTTAAGTCAGCTGTTGAGCCATATTTAGGTAATGAAATGTCTGATGCTGCGAAAGAAGCAAATCTTGCTTACCTCGACGTCTTATGGAAATCATGGAAGCAAGTCGTTGCTAGAAACAGAGAAATGGTGCCAGATGACATTCAATATCTAGTTGATAATGCGGATAAGGTTTTTACAGAATCAGAGAACTCTATGGCTGAGGCATTACTTGACTATGGACTAGTAGACAAACTTTTACCCAGAGCTAAAGCTCGCTCTCTTCTTAAAGAAATGTTTGGGGAATCCAAAGACAAGAAAAGCTTTTCAAGTATTTCAGGTTATGAATACTTTCAGCTCATTCAATCAGAAAAAGAAGTGGAAACCTCTGATGAGAAAATAGCTGTAATAGTGGCAAGAGGAACAATTGTTGATGGAGTCCAACCTCCTGGAACAATAGGTGGAGACTCAACTTCTAGATTAATTAAAGAAGCTCATGAAGATCCAGAAGTAAAAGCTATTGTATTAAGAGTTGACTCAGGCGGAGGTGGTGTATTTGCCTCTGAACAAATTCGACAAGAATTACTCGCTGCAAAAGAAAAAGATATAAAAATCGTTGCCTCCATGGGAAATGTTGCCGCTTCAGGAGGTTATTGGATATCTGCAAATGCACACGAAATATGGGCCTCACATAACACCATAACCGGATCTATAGGAATTTTTGGCATATTACCTACCTTCGATCGAGCTTTAAATGAAATTGGTATTAATAGTGACGGAGTCAGTACTTCCAAAATCAATTTATCGGGCGATCCCACTAGCCCATTAGACGCAGGCTTCTCTAAAATTATTCAAAATGAAATTGAATATGGTTATAAGAGATTTATTGGGCTGGTATCAGAAGCAAGGAACATCTCTATTGAAGAAGTAGATAAAATAGCTCAAGGCAGAGTATGGGCCGGGTCTAAGGCACTAGAATTAGGTCTAGTTGATAAAATTGGCGACCTTAAAATGGCAATAAATAGTGCAGCAGAATTAGCTAATATTTCAAAATATAGTACTTATTATCCTGCGCAAACAGTCAATTGGAGAGAACAATTATTCAATAGGTTTTCTGGATATATGGGCTTTGTATTTCCTTCATTCATAAGAGAAAATCTCTTAATAAAACAGACTGTAAATGCATTAAAAGATATAGATAAACTCAATGATCCAAAAGGCCATTACATTATTTGTGAGGACTGTCAGATCTAGTTCTTAGAAATTCTCTTATCAGCGTTGGTGTTACCTTCTTTTTCTTCTTTAAGGAGAAGCCATCAATATCATTCATGAGCTGCAACAGATCTGATAAGCTTCGAGAAGTATTATTGATAATATATTGAATTGTCTTTGCATCAAGATGCATGCCTTTTCGACTAGATGCTTGGGTTAAGGCTTCTAATTTCTCATCTTGGGTGATTTCAGGAACCTCTATTGCGGTGCAATAAGACAGCCTAGAAGTTAGGTCTTTGAGAGCAATATGAAGATTCTTCGATACAACCTGTGAAGAGAGATAAATCTTAGTTTTACTGGACAGAGCCTCATTCAATAATTTAAAGATCTCAAGCTCCCAATCCGATTCTTGCGGCAAATGATCAATATCTTCTATAAGTACCACATCCATAGATCCTAAGTTTTGAAAAACTTCATGGGATGTGATCCTGTTATCACTTAAAGAAACATGAAAGGTCTTCTTCCCCAATGTAATGAATTCTCTATTAAGCGCCTGCATAATGTATGCCTTCCCTACCCCCTTTACGCCCCAAATATAAAACAAGTTAGATACAGAATCTTCTGCCAGCGTGCTTTTGATAAAATTAAGAAAATCCTTAGTGCTATTGCAGTCTATATATTTATCCAAGCTTACATAGTCATCAAGCTTAATATTAAGACTTAACTGATCGAGGTCTTGATTCATAAAATTTTCTTGAAAATTAATCTTCCTTCTTGGTTTAAGTAGTTAAACAAACTTAAGAAAATAAAGAAAATCACTCCCGCCATAGCTATCCATTCAAGATAGATTGGGACAAATGGTAAAGTAGATTGCAGTAAAACGATTATGAATAAAGCGATTGTCCATCCAGTG
Organism: uncultured SAR86 cluster bacterium; assembly: GCA_938075195.1. Classification (GTDB taxonomy): domain Bacteria; phylum Pseudomonadota; class Gammaproteobacteria; order Magnimaribacterales; family Magnimaribacteraceae; genus Magnimaribacter. The sequence goes on along the minus strand of CALJGK010000052.1, from coordinate 7,152 downwards.
TAATGTTTACCCCATCTATTTGGAGGAGCCTGTTTATTTTCAAATAGCAAAAGATACATGATTGCGCCGATAAGGATTATTCCGTCTCTTGAAAGCATCAAATAAACAAACCATATAGGCAGCTTCCCAGAGAATGCAAAGGCCAGCAAGGTGGCTATAATCAGACACTTATCCGCCAAAGGATCAGCAAATTTTCCAAATTCACTGGACCAATTATATTTTCTAGCTAAGAAACCATCCAAGCCGTCAGATAGACCAGCAATAATAAACAAGATTAGAGCCCATAACTCATTGCCTTGGTAGATATAAATACTTATGGGTATAACTAAGATAAATCTCATTCCAGTGATTAAGTTGGGTATGGCAGAAAGCATTTAGTTAAGTGTTAGTGTATTTATAGGAAATTATATCCTGAGATTTAAATTTTATTTCTTTAAAGTCAGAATGAATCATTAATAGATTTTTTAAATCAACCTTACTTCCGTAGTGTGAAAGAGAAAAGTTTGCACTATTTCCCTCTAACTCTTTAAGCGAAATATTGAAAATAAGAATTTGAGAATCTAATGTTTGTAAGACCTTTTCAAGTTTCATAAAACTATCTATTCCTATCACCTCAATTTGAGATTCGTTTATGACATCTCTATCAACAATCAGAGATTTTTTTAAATTAATTTCATTTAATAAATAATTAAATGTAATTTCCAATGATGAAGGTCTTTTATTTTCTGAAGAAAAGCAACTAGGTGAGTCCATTAATAGTCCAAATTTATCTTTGGTCAAACAAATTAACCAATTATCTGCACCATATCGTTTAGACATCTTAGTCATAAACCTTTCGGCAGAAATTGAACCAAGAAACTCCAAATCACGTATATCTTTTAAATCCATGAGAGGTCTTGTGATCCTTGAGTTTCTTGATTTGGACAGGTTAAGTAAATCTTTTTCCATCTCTATGCAATGAATCAATTCATTATCATAGTTTGATTCATACTCCGCTTCTCTGCATGGAAAATAGGATAAAACTAGAGGTTCCTCGGCAATCCATAAGGGTAATTCATTTTCTGACAAGTAAGACCTTAAAGAGTCACCCTGAAAGATAAAACTCGCTACTATTTTTTCGTCTACAGTATCTAACTTGTATTGGCTAATATATACCTCTGGAGAATTAATAATGCCTTTTATGGCCTTATCGTCAAGAACCAAAGAAGTACCACTCAAGTTAATTAAAAGTGAAGAAAGACTTCTTTTCATTCCCTCTTTTATCGAAGATTGATCAGTACCTTCCAATACAACTTCAATTTCATATGTACTTTTTAGGCTATATATCTCCCCCCCTTCTATTGCATTAAAAGCAAAAAAGATTAAATAATAAGGCAAGATTTTTTTTAACATCTAGAATTAATTCAGAAGTATTTACACAAGGTTGTTAAAATAGATCAAAAGTAACTTTAAGTCGATGACTACAGAAGATAACAACGAAGAATTAAATTATAAAAAATCTGGTGTTGATGTAGAAGCAGGTTATGAACTTGTGCAAAGAATAAAGCCATTTGTAGAAAAAACTAAAAGACCAGAAATAATTAGTGGGCTAGGTTCGTTCTCTGCTCTTACTCGAATACCAAAGCATATAAATAATCCAATATTAGTAACCTGCACTGACGGTGTTGGTACAAAGATTGAAATTGCTCGTGAGATGGATAATTTTGAAACCATAGGTATTGATCTCGTTGCTATGTGTGTAAATGACCTGTTGGTATGCGGAGCAGAGCCTCTAGTATTTCTTGATTACTATGTCACAGATAAGCTCAAAGTAGATACGGCAGCTAAAGTCATAGAGGGTATAGCCAAGGGTTGTGAAATAGCTAAATGCTCTTTAGTGGGGGGAGAAACTGCCGAGCATCCTGGTAGTTTCCCCGAAAATAGTTTTGATCTAGCAGGTTTTTCACTTGGAGTGGTTGATGAAAATGAAATGATAGGTGTAGATGGCCCAAGAGTTGATGATGTGTTGATCGGCATAGAATCTTCAGGATTTCATTCAAATGGATTTTCACTTCTTAGAAGAATAATCACTGAATTTAATCTAGATCTTAAGACCCAGATTGATGAGGAGCGTCTTGGAGATATTCTTCTTAAACCAACGCATATATATGTTTCAGAAATTTTAGCCCTTAAGAAAAATTTAACGATAAACGCTATTTCTCACATAACAGGGGGTGGATTCTTTGAGAATATACCGAGGATGTTGGGCAAAAATCAACAAGCGGTAATTAATCATGACTTTAGTGATTGGCCTGCTGGAAATTATTATAAATGGTTAATTGATACTAGTAATATCTCAAAACAAAACTTACTAGAAACATTTAATTGTGGCATAGGACTTGTTATCTCAGTAGATAAAGCAGATGAAGAAAATGCTTTAGAGGCTTTAAATCAGACTCTATTCGCTAAAACGATCGGCAAAATAAGAGAAAAAGGAACAGACGATAACGAAATTATTTTTGTCTAGTTAATATGACTAAGTTTAATATCGCTGTTTTAATTTCAGGTAATGGCTCTAACCTTCAATCACTTATTGATGAGTTTAAATCGAGTCAACTTGTAGATATATCTTGTGTTATTAGCAACAAACAAGAGGCATATGGGCTTGAAAGAGCTTCAATGGCAAACATAAATTCACATTTTATTAACCACGAAGAATATAACTCTAGAGAAGCTTTTGATGAAGCAATGATTGTGCAATTAGATCATTACAAGCCTGATCTTATAGTACTTGCAGGTTTCATGAGAATACTTAGTGATACTTTTGTCGATAAATACATGGGTAGATTAATCAATATACATCCTTCCTTATTGCCAAAGTATAAAGGGCTAGATACTCATAAAAGAGTTATAGATGCTCAAGAGGAATATCATGGAGCCACCGTTCATTATGTTGACAATACACTGGATGGTGGACCAATATGTGCTCAATCAAGTATTAAAGTTACGACAAATAATCCAAAAGAGCTTCAGAAAGATATTCATAAATTAGAACATGAACTATATCCTTCAGTAGTTCGTGATATAGCGGAACAAAAAATATACCTTTCAGAAGGAAAAGTAATAAAAAACAAATAAATATGAAAAGAAAATATCCACTCATTGTAGCTTTAATCTTTTGTCATGGATTCTTAGTAGCAGCTGAAACTATAAAACCATCTAAGGCTACCCTAGAAAGTAATGTTGGAGAGATGGAAGTTGAAATGAAACTCCTTGATGATGGATCATGGAAATTAACTTCTTTATTGGATGGCGGGTCTATTGTTAGAAGAGAAGAGTCAGAGGTATTTCAATTAATTGGCAATCAAATTCATCCTATCAATTATAGATTTAATCAGAGAATACTCTTTAGAAAGTACAAGGCATCAGCTGATTTTGATTGGGAAAATAAAGAACTCGTATACGTAGAAAATAAAGACAGTGGCAAATTAAAATTAACAAGCAATATTCTTGGCCCAAGCTCTGCTTCCTTGCAATTACGTCTTGATTTTAGAGAATTCAATGAAGGAGAAATACCAAATGATATTTCATACACAGTCTATTGGAAGGGAACTATTAAAAATAGAATCTACGACATAAGTGATAAAAAAGAATCAATAGAAACACCTCTTGGAACATACGAGGCCTATAAAGTCTCTAGAAGATTTGAAGAAGGGTCTACTAGATCTCAAATATTTTGGCTTGCACCTGATTTAGATTATTCGGTTATCAAGATTTATGATATGAATGATAGAGAAGTAGAAATTAAGATAAAGAATTTCGAGGAAATAGGATAGCTAGGCCTTAGGAAGGGTTACTCCTGTTTGTCCTTGATACTTTCCGTTCCTATCTTTATAACTTACTTCACATTCTTCATCTGATTCAAGAAATAACATCTGAGCCACTCCCTCATTAGCATAAATCTTTGCTGGTAAACTTGTAGTATTTGAAAACTCTAGAGTCACATGACCTTCCCATTCTGGCTCTAGCGGCGTTACATTAACAATAATACCGCACCTAGCATAAGTCGATTTCCCCAAACAAATCGTAAGTACATTTCTAGGAATTCTAAAATATTCTATAGTACTAGCCAGTGCAAAAGAATTTGGAGGTATGACACACACGTCGCTTTGTACATCCACAAAGCTATTCTCATCAAAGTTTTTGGGATCTACAGTTGCTGAATGAATATTAGTAAATACCTTAAATTCACTTGAGCATCTTACGTCATATCCATAAGAAGACGTGCCGTAGGATATTAATCTTTCATCATTTTTTCCTTTCCTGACTTGACCTGATTCATAGGGTTCGATCATTTTATGACTTAGCGCCATTTGCTTGATCCATTTGTCAGATTTAATGCTCATGATTCGTTATATTTATTAAGGATTTGTGATGTATGATACTTTGAGTAAGTAAAAAAAAATATAAACTTTTGCCAGATGAAAAAAATCTTCCTCCTTGTTTTTGTTACAGCCTTCAATTTAATAGCTTCAGAAGAAAAAATTAATCTTTTTGATCTCTATAAAGAGCTTCATTCAAATCCAGAGCTTTCTTACCAGGAAACTGAAACCTCCAATAAGCTTGCTGTTATTCTTGATGAAATGGGTTACGAGGTAACAAAAAATGTTGGTGGAAATGGAGTAGTTGCTCTTCTAGAAAATGGTGAAGGTAAAACTATCATGCTGAGAGCAGATATGGATGGCCTTCCAGTAGAAGAAAAAACTAGGGCCAGCTATGCCAGTAAAAAGAAAACACTAAATCTTGAAGGTGTAGAGGTTTTTACCATGCATGCTTGCGGACATGATGTGCATATGTCAGTTCTTATAGGGACGGCAGAATTCTTAATGACCAATAAAGACTTGTGGCAAGGAAATTTACTATTAGTCCTAGAGCCTGCCGAAGAAGTAAGTGGCGGTGCCAGGAATATGATAAAAGACGGTCTATTTACAAGATTTCCTAGACCAGATTTTAATCTAGCCTTGCATGTAAATGCAGGCCTTCAAGCAGGAAAAGTTGGTTACCTCCCTGGCTGGGCTATGGCCAATGTAGATTCAATTGATATTACCGTAAAAGGTATAGGAGGTCATGGTGCCTATCCTCACACTACAAAAGACCCAATTGTCTTATCTGCAAATATTATTTCTCAATTACAAACTATAGTGAGTAGGCAAATAGCGCCGACAGATCCTGCGGTGGTAACGGTAGGTTCTATCCATGGAGGAACAAAACATAATGTAATCCCTAACGAAGTAAAACTTCAACTCACTCTGCGTTCTTATACCGATGAAGTAAGAAACGAGACAATCTCCTCAATTGAAAGAATCGTTAGAGGGTCTGCAATTGCTGCGGGCTTGTCAGAAGATTATTATCCTGTAGTAAAGATTAAGGATGAATATACGCCTGCTGTCTACAACAACCCTGGGTTGGTTGAAAAACTTCAAAAAAGCTTTGTAAAATCTTTAGGTTCCGACAATGTGATAAAAGTATCTCCGGTAATGGGGGGAGAAGACTTTGGCATGTTTGGTAGAGTTGAACCAATTATTCCTACTGCACTATTTTGGTTAGGAGCAGTTAATGAGAAAGTATATGAAAGAGCTACTAGAGATGACATTACCCTGCCCTCGCTTCATTCGGATCTTTTTCTTCCTGATGCCGAACCTACAATTAAAACTGGCGTCATAGCGATGTCAAATGCAGCTCTAGATTTATTTAATACTGATTATTAAAGAGCTCCCAGATGTTTGGGTTTAATAAATTTAGATAAGACATATCCTGTTAAGAGCCAATTTATTGATTCGCCCAGCACAGAAATTAAACTCCATGTGAAGGAATATTCTACCCAGAAAACATCTACTTGATTGTAAAGCGAAAAAGAACTGCCCAGAAGGAATATAAACAAAATCCTCTTTTTTGGGGTATCCAGCATAGCCATTACCCTGTGCATTATCCAAGTCAAAATAAGAATAACAAAGAATTTAAGGGCAAAGCTAGAAACGTAGTCTGAACTAGAAATTTCGTTATTAAGATAACCTAGATTAAGAGAAGAATAAAAAAAATTGGTAGCAATATAAAATCCTAGAATTCCTGCTACGAAGTTAGTTAACGTAGCAAAAAAGAGTCCAAAAAAAATTCTCATCTATTCTTCAATTTTTAAATCCTGCCTTCCAGTGAAGGCATGCATGATTGTTCCTCTATCAACATACTCCAATTCTCCACCCAATGGAACTCCTCTCGCTAATTTTGTTATTTTAAGAGTTGGAATATCTTTTAAATTATCATAGATATAATGTGATGTTGTTTCACCTTCAAGGGTAGAGTTCGTTGCAAGTATTATCTCTTCAGTCTCGTTAAGTTTTGCTCTAGAAAAAAGCTTTTCAAGCGCTAATTCGTCTGGGCCAATATCATCTATTGGTGATAAATGTCCGTGAAGAATGAAATAGTTTCCACTAAATTGACTACTCTGTTCTATAGCAAATACATCCGAAACCGATTCAACAACACAAATCTGATTTTTATTTCTCTTTTCATTAGAGCAGATACTGCATATTGAAGCTTCTGTAAATATTCTACAGTTTATACATTTGTCTACATTTTCTAGAGCTTGAGATAATGTATTTGCGAGGATTAATCCGGCATTTTTATTTCTCTCTAAAAGATGTAGAACCATTCTTTGAGCTGATTTTGGACCTACACCGGGTAGACATTGGAAAGCTTCAATTAAACTATCAACTAATGGGCTCACTTTACTCATTATTAATTTCTAGGCTCAATAGATGATTCAATAACCTTGGCTCCAAATGCCTCAACTAGACTTTGTACCTTAGGGTCTTCTCTTATTTGTCTTTGAGCATCTTCTAGTTCTTTTCTCTTTTCTATTTCTTTGATTTCATTAGGAGATTCTTTTGAGAAACTTCCTTCTTCTAAAAAAAGATTACACTTAATTTCAAAAAATTTAGATAGCGCGTCTTGAAGCTGTTTTCTATGTTTACCATTAAAAACATTAAGCTTCTCTTCTGGCATTGAAAGGTATATTACGGTTTCATCATATTTTACAAAGTAACAATGTGAGGCTAGTTGTTTGGTACCAGGATCAAGATCTAATTTATCGAAAACTTGATTCCAATTTTTACT
>CALJGK010000051.1 GCA_938075195.1 uncultured SAR86 cluster bacterium | reverse complement strand
TGCCCCGCAGGAAAAGACACGGCGGTAGCAGGCATGGCCGTATCCAGACACAGAAAGTGGTTGTTATCATTGTCGCCTAGCTCTGCTAATGCTGCCGGACTCACCTCGGACTGAGAGCCATCCGCAGCGGCAAGGCTTATCGTATATAACGTCCTCTGTGCCTCACCCAACTCATCTCCGTTGGGTAGTCTTACGCCACCTGTCCAGGTCACACGCACCACCTGTTTGGTGCCGATAGGGCAAGACGTTCCCTGACCTGACAGTGACCAGATTTCCTCTGGCACCACCGCAGCCAAGATAATCTCTGGGCCGGCGTCGAGAGGAATAACCGAGACTTGGGTATCACGAAAGTTCACCTGAGGGCTGTCAGTGGCGTCTGAGAGCAGATCACCTACGATCAGCACCTTAACTGGTGGATCATCATTGGCATTACCGAATTCACCAATCAGCAAAACCGTCCGATTTTCATCCATGTCGCCTGCTGGGCGCAGAGTGACACACATAGGCGTGTCAATGATTCCGGACTGCCTAACCACACGGAAGTCTTCAGCTTGTAATGAATCTGGCTTAATGGTGTGACTTAAAACCACCGGCATACCGTCCTCTCCCCCAGCGCCTAAACAGAGGAGATTAGCGCCAAAAGGTAGTTTGTTGTCTAACCCAAAGAAAGCAGAAAGCGGACGTACTGATTGCTTCGTTGATAGCTGCTGAGCACCTTCTGCTACAACGAAGGATGCATTAGCCAAACCAAACAAGGCAACTGCCACACAAAAACTATTCTTTTTCATAAATGAATACCAAAATATTGAATTACATTGTCCAAGGCCTCGCGTGTTGGATGCCCCGATTGATCGACAAAATCTAGCGTTAATACAGAGTGACCTCTCCCCGGCAAAGTTATCTCTTGAACTCTTATGTTGCCGTCATCATTAAAAGCGCGATGCACGCATTTGGATTTTTCTTGCGTACACAGTGGATCGTCCTCGAAACGTAAAACTCGCATAGGGCCTTTCACATCGAGAGCGTTACGACTTTGTTCAATGTCGTCAGACGACATATGCAGATTTCCCTGTTTGAAAAAAGGCATTGCAGGTTGTGATGCTACGGCTGCAAGGACACTGTCGTCACCAATAAGCTGTATCGCGAAGTTGCCTGTGAGACACATGCCAATAATTCCTACGCCTTTAACACCGCGTTGATCTCTGACTTCTCTGCAGAGCAGACGAACCCAATCGGCTATCGGACTCGATCGATCGCTGGTCATTAATCGAAACTCCTTTCTGAGGCACATGACTCTAACAAGGTTCCCACCGATTGATGTTTTACCCAAAGGTCCGAACAAGTGTGGCATAACAACCTCAAAGCCTGCATTAACTAGTTCATCCGCTAGAGACAGTGTTTCCTGGCCGATACCCGGAAGCTCTTGGAGTAATACGACTGGGGCGCCTGAGCCTCTACGGTAGACATCATGTGTAATAAGATGTCCGTTAGACGCGTGAGCCTCGAAGATCGTCTTTTGATAGCCACTGATCTGCGTTGTAGTATTTTTCATTTGCTTTTCTTCTAGTATCTAGTCGCTTTGCGATCTATTAACTACTCCCACTCAATAAGTTATACCATCTAAAAACCTTAATTTAAAGGGGTTTCAAAAAAGTTTGTTTAAGGGTTAAGAGCACGTAAAACCATCCCATCCAGTTATCCATTCAACTAAACTAGGTTGCCAACACAATTTGTATAAATCTATTGAATTTTCATACACGAAGAGTATTAATAAACTGATGATTAAAATCTGAAGCCATTTAGGTAAACCAATAAAAAAATTCCTAATGCCATCCTTCAGTTCTTTAAGACCTTGTTCTCTTGGATTGAGTTTTTTAGTCATGGTTCTCCTCATGAAGTTGAAAGTATTGCTTCTTAGGTCTGTTAGGTTTCCTGTGAGTATGTCCATGGATTCCAGAAGTAACGCTCACTTCTTTATCAAGAACCAGGTCTCTTGGATCAGGTAGTTTGGACATGGGGTTAATATAACATCACGACGCGGCGCCACTAATATTTTGGTTCACTGTGTAACAAAATATCGACATCCGAATCACCCGCAATGTGATTGGGTTATAAGAACCTGAGTTAGATAGTTTCAATTTTTAATTGTTAACTTAACTTAACAATTCTTAACATTTCATAAGAGGTCTTTCTTTTATGATGTTCATTAAACAATTTAACTGATGAAGCCCAGAGGTTCACTGTTTAGGAACAAGCTTGTATAGAAATGTTGATGGCATTGTAAGCCTTTTCAAATAGACGAGTTTTTTCAGATTTTAGATAAATAAAAAAGGAGAGGGATTATGAGGAAAATACTATTCATAGTTTTAATATTGAATGCTTTATTAGAAGGACTAACTGCTCTTAGGTTAATTTTGCTTCCCGTACAGTTGGAGGACTTTGATGCAGCAGTTCAAGGTGGTTACGTTCTGTATGGCTTTGCAGCTCTCTCTATAGCCATGAGTATTATTTGGTTTAATAAGTACGGTGATAAAGAAATAAGTTTAGCAATGGGATTAGCCGTTCTCTCAACATTTCATGTTTCCTTAACTATCGCCAGTATTATTTTATCTGTTGTTCCAGGCATCATAGGACATGGATTACTTTCCATAGCGTTTTTATATCTATTCACTAATCGAGGTCAGTGTTTGCCTGTTTCAGAAACTAAGGCAGATTCTTGATATAAATTTAGTCTAATTTAATAAATGAAAGTTTTACGAGAAATATCCTCTAAAAATACAACTGTAAAATTTATTGTTGCAATATTATTTTTATCTTCTTGTCATGTAACACTTGCCGGCACCTTAAGCGGTATTGTCAAAGATAATAATGATCAGATCTTAGAGGGAGTCATGATACGACTCTCAGACCCTGTATCAGGTATGTCAGAATCTGTATTTTCAAATTCAACGGGAGAGTTTACTTTAACAACTGGGTTGCAAGGAAAACTAAATGTTCGTCTCAGAACACCTTATCATAAAGATCTCAGAGCGAATGTAGACTTATCCAAAAAGGCAGTCTTAAAAAAAGATTTTTTAATGGAAAGAATGACCGATGAGACTGAAATTTCTAATAGCTTACCTGCCGCCTATCACTTTGGTAGTTTAAATTTTGAAACCGGCGAAGATGCTGTATTCAGTCGATATCAATTTCAACGAGATTGTCTTTCCTGTCATCAGCTTGGGAATTCAATTACACGTTTTCCGCGCTCTCCCGAACATTGGGAAATATCAATAGAACGTATGCATAATTACGTCCGCAGCAATTTTGATGAAGAATTACGTGAAAGACGCTCTCATATCCTATCGGAAGGCTTTAATGGAGAACCTTTAAAAGTTCGACCTAAATTTCCCTTGGATGATTCTCTTAGTCAAGTAAAAATATACGAGTACCGTATGGAAAAGGGAATTATTCCTCATGATGCGATCTATAACGCCAATGATGGTTTAATCTATACAGTTGATCAGGGTGCGAGTCATATGGCTATTACAGATCTCACTTCAGGTAAAACTGAATATTTCAGTCAGAAAGATGGTGATTTCTGGTTACCTTTCTGGAAGTCTTCGACCATGAAATGGCCTTTTGAACGATATGGACCTCATTCATTAGATTTAGGTCCTGATCAAAAATATTACACCACCAACAGTTTTCAAAATAGCATCGGCGTTTTCAACACTAAAACACGAGAATGGGAACCGTCTATATTTGCTGGGCTTAGAGCAATTTATCCTCATACAGTGCGTATCGACAAGCAAGGAATTGTCTGGTTCACCGTTGCCGGAGGCGAGAGGGTTGGTCGTATTGATCCAGTTAGTAAAAAAAGTACATTGATCAAATTGCCATACGTAGAATCAGGCGGTCTGGCTGGAGGCACTCAGCCCTATGGCATAGATATTAATCCAGCCGATGGATCTATTTGGTACAGTCGTCTTTTTGGCGACAAGATTGGAAGGATTGATCCAGTTACTCTTGAGGTACTAGAGTTCGATTCGCCGGTAAGAGGTCCTCGTCGATTGCGCTTCAATCAACAAAACGGAACTCTATGGTTAACGGGTTACTCAGAGGGAGAACTGGCTCGTATAACAACAAATGCTAATGGATTTGATAGTAAAGTTTATCCTTTACCTGAGTTTGCTGAAGGATTTCCACCTGCGCCCTACGCATTAGGGGTACATCCTCAAACTGGAGATGTTTGGGTGAATGAGAACATGACGGATCGTATATTTCGTTTTATACCAGAGCAAGAGCGATTTATTGCCTACCCAGTTCCTTTGACAGGCACTTATACACGTGATTTTACTTTTACTGAAGATGGTAAAGCCTGTACATCTAACAACCCACTTCCAATGGCAGCCCTTGAAGGAGGTATAGGAGAATTAATTTGTATAGAAATTATGGATGAGGCCCCCTCATCTTAAGACATGGTTTCTATATGCAAAGTTGATTGAGCGTTGGTGAACTTAAATAGAGTGATATGAAGTTTTTGATATTAATATTCTTAGGTTTTCTGTTAGGGGGATGTTCTGTAGATAGTTCTGATGAAGAGTTATTGTTTCCAGAAGATCTACACAAGAGTGAACACGATCTTGCAATTACAGCCGAAGCAGATGCTCGGCGACAAGAAGACAGAATTGCCCCAACAGACCGTTTACTATTTCAAATAGAAAATAAAATTCTAAAACGAGATAATCAGCCTCTTTCTTTAACAAGAACAAAAAAAGAAATTTCCGATGAACGGAAAGCTTTCTATGGTGATTTACATGTTCATACCACTTATTCTTTGGACGGATATGCTTTCGGAACTCTTTCTACACCTTATGATGCTTATCGTTATGCAAAAGGCGAAGCAATTAAAAATCCTGCAGGTTTTGAAATGAAGTTAAAAAAGCCTATGGATTTTTATGCCGTTACAGATCATGCCATGTTCTTGGGTGTTCTGGGAGAAGCGTCAGATACAAATACAGAGTTTTCTATGAATGAGTTTTCTAAGCCTTTTCACAATCTTAATTCACCCGAAAATATGGACACTGGATTATTGAGTCAATTGAGGCGATTTTCCGTATTTAGTGATTTTGTGCCTAGTGCTGTTGATCAAATTATTTCTGGTCAACTAGATCGCAGCGAAGTAATGGGAGTTGTTAGAAATGCTTGGAAAGATTCAATCAATGCAGCAGATCTATTTTACGAGCCAGGAAAATTCACAACATTTGCAGCATTCGAATATACTACTTTTGGTCCAAATATGGGCAATCTCCATAGAAACGTCATTTTCAGAGGGACTGAGAAATTGCCACGTGAACCATTTTCTGCATTTCATTCAGACAATCCGGAAGATTTATGGGATTGGATGGATGGACTTAGAGAGAAAGGTGTTGAGAGCCTAGCGATACCTCACAACTCTAATGGGTCAAATGGTCAAATGTTTAAGCTTGTAGACTGGGCTGGAAATCCTATAGATGATCTATATGCAAAACAACGTATTAGAAACGAACCTATTGTTGAAATCACTCAAATAAAAGGCACATCAGAAACACATCCAACTTTATCATCACGAGACGAATTAGCAGGATTTGAAATTACGCCTTACCGAGTAGGCAATAATTCACTTAGCAAAATTAGTGGGTCTTATGTCCGCGAAGCATTGTTAAATGGAATAAAATTTGAGCAAGAAGGTATTACGAATCCTTTTAAGTTTGGCTTTATTGGCTCAAGCGATTCACATATAGCAGCAAGTCAAAATGATGAAGCTAATTTCACCGCCCACCATGGTCTAATATCAGCAACACCCGAACTAAGGGGGTCGGTACCATTATCAGATGCAACAGCAAATTTGCGTTACTACGCGATGAAGGCTTTTCTAGATAACAGTCCACTAAAAAAAATTAACGGAGAAATTTATGCCAATGGTGCTAATCCAACTTTTGGTGCCTCTGGATTAGCAGCCGTATGGGCAGAGGAAAATACGAGAGAATCAATTTATAACGCATTTCGTAGAAAAGAAGTATTTGCAACTTCGGGTCCGCGTATAAGAATACGTTTTTTTGCAAGTTTTGATTTTGATGAAAGCATGCTCAAAGCTGCAGATGCTATTGACCAAGCATATGCAAAAGGTGTGACCATGGGAGGTAATCTTTTGGACACCAGATCCAGTGCTCAACAGACTAGTAATACTTCTCCGGGATTTATTGTCATTGCTTCAGCAGACCTTGATAGTGCTCCCTTACAACGGTTACAGGTTGTAAAAGGATGGGTTGATGACAATGGCACACATGAAGAGGTCATTGATATTGCTTGCGCAAATGATGTAAAAGTGGATCCAAAAACTAACCGTTGTCCTGATAATGGAGCCAAGGTAGATCTCAGCAATTGTTCTATAAATGCTGAGACAGGTACAAATCAACTATCTGCTTTATGGCATGATGATGAATTCATGGACGACCGGAGTGCTTTTTACTACGCACGTGCAATTGAAAATCCTACCTGTCGCTGGTCTACTTGGGATGCTGTTCTTGCAGGAGTAGAACCTCGCCCAGATTTGCACAAAACAATTCAAGAACGAGCCTGGTCTTCGCCTATCAATTACACGCCACATTAAGCTATGGATATTAAATTTCTATCCTCTTTTGAAAACTCTTTTTATCTTTTTGAGCGCAAAGGAATTGTATTTTTAACACGGACGTTAACTCAATATCATTTCGTATGAAAATTCTTAAAAACATGTCTCTACTTACCGTAAAAACTGAAAAATCATCCTGACTTATTATTTATGAAAATCTTTCTAAAACTTTTTATTTCTCTAGGTTTTGTTTTAATGCTTCTAAGCTACCTCATTACAAGAGATGGAAATACTTATACTCCTTCTGGAGATGGTGAAGTTATTTTGGACTCAGGCACCTATGAAGCATTTCCATTGCCTGACTACGCAGCAGCAATGGTTAACTCAAACTATAAGAGTTACTTTATTGAAGTAGAGCCAGGCATAAAAATTCATATTCTAGAGGTGGGTGAAGGTTTCCCGGTTTTTCTAATGCACGGTAATCCAACTTCAGGTTTTCTTTATAGAAAGGTTGTAGAGTACTTACCTTTAGATAAGGTCAGAGTCATTATGCCAACAAGTCCTGGGCTTGGCTTCTCTTCTAAAATTCCTGCAAGTGAACATACTGTAGAGAACCATATTCAATGGATCAACACAGTCTTAAATGAACTAGAGTTGAAAGAATTAATATACGCAGGACAAGATTGGGGAGGGCCTATTGGTATGGGTGCATTATCTCTTTCACCTACCCTTCTTAAGGGAGCTGTTCTTTTGAATACAGGATTCGGAGCCCCTACCACTAATGTCGATCTTTCCCCAGCACATGCGACTGTCAAGACTCCTGTGATAGGAGAATTAATTACAGAAGTTCTTTTCTCTATGTTTGATGGACTAAGCAGAGTACAAGGAGATCCCGAATCATGGACTACAGAAGTAGCAGAACTTTACGGCAAACCTCTGTATGACAATGGCAATGCAAAGGCGCCATTGGCGATGATGAGAATGGTGCCAGATGGCCCAAATCACAGGAGTACAGATGCAATGAGAAAAATAGGAGACTACGTTAAAACCTTAGATATCCCTGCAGAAATAGTCTGGGGAATGAACGATCCAATTCTAGGAAAAGGTCTCAATGCAATGCAAGAAAACTTTCCGAAGGCTCCGGTAACGCAAACTGATGGTGGTCATTTCCTACAAGAAGAAGTTCCAGCTGAAATAGCTGAAGCGCTGATTAAAGTTATTGATAAAGTGAATAATAAAGATATGGTATTAATAAATCCGTTACAAAATTAAAACGAGACCACTCAATAGGAATCAGAATTCTTAGAGGTCAATTGATGGAATGAATTTGATATGAAAGTACTCCTTGTAGATGATGATGAAGATTTCTTGTCTGGATTATCAATTTTCTTATATAAACATGATATAGAGTCTGTGCTAACAAACAGAACTGCAGAAGCAGAAAAACTACTTAAAAAAACAGACTTTGATGCCATCTTATTAGATGTTATGTTGCCTGGATGCAACGGCTTTGAATTTCTACCTACCATTCGCAAAACAAGTGATGTTCCAGTCATTATGCTTACCGCACTGAACGAAGAGGAAGAAATGATTAACGGACTAGATCTTGGTGCAGACGACTACATCACAAAGCCCTTTAGCCCTAAGGAGTTGGTTGCGCGATTACGAGCTTTGCATAGAAGACATAACGTAGATAAACTTCAAATAAAAACCTCCCATGAAGATATTGAATTATTTCCTAATGAGCTATTAGTACGAGTTGGAGAAGCTCAAGTAGAACTAACATCAGTCGAATCTCAATTACTCCAACTACTTGTTACCTCCAGCAATAATTATGTTTCACGAGATGTTCTCTACTATAGAGTCTTGAAGCGTGAAATGACACCATTTGACCGAAGTTTAGATGTTCATATGAGCAACCTAAGAAAGAAGTTAGGTCCACATCCTTCTAAAGGAGCTCGAATTAAAGCAATTAGAGGACTTGGCTATACTCTCATAAAATAATGCGTAATCTGGTTTGGACCTTCTGGTTAGCTTTAATTCTCTCGATTATTGGTACATTTATTGCCAGTGCGTTCTTGATGAGGCAGTGGAATAATTTTGTGTCATACTCAGAAATGGAGGGATCTAATAATTTTAATTTTAGATTTCTCGCAATCTCAAGAGAAATTGAAACTACACTCAATAAAAATGGAAATCTAGAAACACTTCTTCTTGATCATCCAATAAAAGACTTTGCAGAGATTTATCTAATCGATCAAGAAGGAATTGATGCATTAGGTCGAACCCTTCCTGAAAGATTAACCTTGGCAAGGTCTACGAATGGAGTAATTAATGTCAAAGATAATCTTTCTACCAATACACCTATATTAGTACAAGGAATTAAAACCGATCTTGATGATTTTTACACTGTAGTAGCTTATTTAGACTCAACTTCATTTACTTTGTGGAATTTCTTCAAAAGATTTGGGCTTTACTGGATTTTATTTGCTGCCCTCAGTGTATCTGGCATTATCTCATGGATATTGGTAGTAAAAATTACTCGTCCAATTCAAGATCTAGCTTTAGCAAGTGATCGTCAAGGAAAAGGTGATTTAGTAACAATTATTGATAGAAAGATTCTAGAAAGATCGGATGAGATTGGTGGATTGGCTAGACAGTTGCAATCTTCAGGTATCAAAATTAAAAGCTTATTAAGTAAACAAAAAGATTTTTTGAGAGACATATCACATGAGGTTCGAACTCCATTAGCGCGTCTACAAATCTCCGCTGAAAACCTGGAACTTGATACCAATGATAAACAAGCATTGAATCAGATCAAAAAGGAAGTCCAGATCATAGATAAACTTGTCCAGGACCTGCTGCACTTATCATATTTTGATCAGCCCTCTAAATCACATAAGACTGAAAGCATACAGCTAATTGATTTAGTTGATCATTTTGTACAAAGATCTCAAATACTCGCAAGTCATAAAAATATCTCAGTTACCTTAAAAAGTATCAAGCAACAGAACCTTAGTGTAGCCGGTGTCCATTTCTTATTGGATAGGGCTTTGGACAATTTAATGAGTAATGCAATCCGCCACTCATCTCAATATAGTGAAATACGAGTCAGTTGTGAAATAGATAAGGAATATTGTTATGTAGGAATTAGAGATCAAGGCGAAGGTGTCAGCGAAGAGAGACTAGAGGAAATATTTGAACCATTTGTTAGACTAGATTCATCAAGAAACCGAAGCACCGGAGGATTTGGAATTGGTTTATCTTTGGTTAAAAGAATAGCTGTAATGCATAATGGTTCAGTTATTGCATCAAATATTTTCAACGAAAGCTCAACACAAACTGAAGGCTTTGTTGTGAAATTAATCTTACCTCTTGAAAATAAGATAGAAGCTTTAAAAGGTTGAATTCTTATGGTTTGGGCGAAATAGTTTCTTTTGAAATACAAAAAATCGGCACTGAGCTGATGACGGGTGACATAAACTCAGCGCCTTGATCTTTAAGAATCTATTGCTTCAACTATTATCGTCTGTTCATCAGCCTATCTCTCAAGTCATCACGCTGCCTTTCTTGTATTTTCTTGTATTCTTTGATCTGTTCTTTATTCAATATGTCCGCAAGTTGATTATCGGTAGAGCGATTTAATCTATCCATGTCTTTTTTGATAGCACGTAGCTGACGTATTCCAATTTTTTTTTCAAAAGACCCTGTATCTAAATCCATACCATGCTGTTTTAGTATATTTTGAAGCTTTTCCCTATGCTCAAAGAAAACTGGTTTAAATTTTTCACTCTGCTGATCAGTTAAATTTAACCTAGTTTCTAATTTTGAATAGACATCATCCATTGTCATGACATCATTACTAGCAATAACATCATCTACTGCAAAGGCTCGAAAAGTAAATCCAAGAATTAATATGAATATAGAGATTTTATAACGTTTCATTAAATATCCTTTTAGTAGAGATTCCAGCTAACAAAGAGGCTTGGAGTAAAGCCTCGATAATTCACTTCTGTTTCAAGAATTTCGCCCTCTATGATGTCGTACTCTGTGTACCATTCATTCTGACGATCATAAATATTAAAGAGTGATAAGCCTGCTGTGCCCTCTCCTCCAAATAACTGAAAATTGTAGGTTGCAGACAAATCAAGACGATGATAATCATCAAAGCGTTCATCATTTTTCTTGCCAACTTCATAAACAGGTGGAAAAGATCCTTCTACTACACCTAATACTTCCGTGTATGGCCTACCCGTGGCGTAGATAAAAGTACCCGCAAGATCCCAATTTTTCCATCTATGCATAACTACATATTTAAACTCATGAGTTGTATCTTGATCAGCAAAGTATTTTGTATCGGATACAGTTGGAAAATCGTAGGTAACTTCACTGTAGGTGTAGCCAGCCCAACCAGTTAAGTCTCCAAGATCTGCTTGTAACAGCAGTTCAACTCCAGAAGAAGTACCTGTTCCTGTATGAAACTCTTGTTCCAAAATAATACTTAATCCTGTTCCTTCTTCATTACGTATTGGTCTGGTTTGTTGGGTAAATTCAGACAGTCCTTCATATTCCTTATGAAAGAACTCAACACTAAGACTGTAATCATCAATAAAGTGAGTTGCTCCAAACATGAAGTGTCGAGCTTTGCTAACTGGTACAGTCTCACCATCAGCTAATGTCCAAAAATTTCGAGGGCCTTCTTCAATGCTTTGGCGCGCAACGCTTAAGGCAAACTGATGATAATCACCAAATGCTGACCTAAGTTGAATCGAATCATTTAACTCGTATGCTAACGAAAGCCGAGGTTCCGTATAAATTTCATCATTAATATCATAGTGACTAATCCTAATTCCAGGAATGATGGTTAGATCATCCATCCAGACCTCATCTTGAAAATAAATAGTTGAAGTTGTCGCTTCGTTTTCGGTTTCTAAAACAAGATCATTATTCTGGATAAGAGAAAAATCTATTTTTTGTTTAGCGAACTGCAATCCGAAACTCAGTGTATTGCTTTGATTAAAGTAGAAAGTGTTTTCGATTTTTAAAGTTAAATCGTCAAGCTGATTATCTTCATTACTGCTAGATTGACCAGTTGTTGGGTCATCATCGGAATTGTCGTAAACCACCTGCGTATCGATTGAACGATCTCTATAGCTAAAATACTCAGAACCAGATAAAACAAAATTGGTATCTAATCTGTCACTCCATCTACGGGAATATTTTGCACTTAAACCTGTATTTCCCCATTCACTCAGATCAATTGTATCTACAGCAAAACTTATTTCCTCTTCGCAGTAAGTGCCTCCAAAGGGTCCATTTCCTCCAAATAAGTCGCATAAGCGTTCTAGGTTAGCGTTACCATCTACATTTCGTGAGTTATCGAGTTCATCAGCTCCAGTGTAAAAGCTGATAGAAAACTTATCATCATTTGCTAGTCTGTACGTGAGTTTGGCATTCAAATCATAAAAGTAAGACTCTGGTTCGATTGAAAATCTACCTAAAGCAAATTGACCAGGTGCTGCGGTACCGGCTTGAGCATTCTGGTTGTTACCTGTAACAGATTCCAAAATATCATTGTAAAGATCACTCTGATAAGATTTACGACCAGTCAAAACAAAAGATCCAGCACCGTCATCAAAGGGAGTCTCAATCAAGGCGTTAGTGCTTAACAAACTAACATTAGCGCCTATATTAAATTCTTCAGTATTACCATCCTTTCCTGTTATATCAACAACACTGGACATACGCCCGCCATATTTTGCTCCAAAACCTCCTTTGTAGAATTGGACATCTTTAATGGCATTGTTATTAAATGCGCTAAAGAATCCGAAAACATGGTCAACGTGATAGACCGTATAATCATCAAACAATACTAAGTTCTGATCAATAGTTCCACCCCTAACAACAAGCCCAGACGAACTCTCATTTGAACCAGAAACACCCGGCAAGAGCTGCATAGAGCGAAATATATCTTGCTCGCCTAAATTTGGGAGCGAACGTGTAAGTTCTGGCGATAATGAGAATTGACTGATACCAGACTGTTGCATCATATTGGAACTAGCAGCTCCTAAAACAACAACTTCTTCTACGTAACTATCCTTATCAAGTTTTATCAAATTTATGGTGAGTCGTTCAATATTGGGTTGAATCTGAATCTCTTGTCTTTGATACCCCATTTTAGTTATGACAATAGTTGAGCCTGATAGAATATTTAAAATCGTAAAAGAGCCATCTTGATTAGCTGTAATAACTCGATTTGTATCCTTGACGGTAACTTTTGAGAAAGGTAGAGATTCACCACTATCAGCATCACTTATTTTGCCTGCAATTAATGGCAACATCTCACTTGCCAATGAAATGCTACTAAAGAAGACTAACAAAACCATTGTATGTCTTTTTATATTAGTCAGAATATTTCTCCTCATAATCTTTTATGAAGAGCATGCTAATAAATTATTCTTTTTGCTTCTCTTAAGAATTATTAAGAGATGCTAAGAATTATGTAGTTTTCTTTGAGTTTAGTAATAGACACTGAGCCACGATCAAGATTCACTATTAAAAAAGACTTTGTGTATAACTTTCAATACGTTTCAAAATTAGAACCTATCATTAAAATTCGGCTCAAATTCGGCTCAAAACATAAAAAAAGGATCTACTTGAGATCCTTTGTATAAGCTGAAAGTGGCGGATAGTGAGGGATTCGAACCCCCGAGGGGTTTGACCCCCTGCCGGTTTTCAAGACCGGTGCATTCAACCAGACTCTGCCAACTATCCTTTGAAACTGTCTAATTGAGGCGCATTGTAACAAAAAGAATTATTCTTAGGTAAAGGATGAGGAATGTTTTTTTGATATAATAGTCTTCTAAGACATGGAAGCTTCATCAAGATTTCTAAATATCGATTTAATAAATCGTCATAAAAATTCCCTTAATGGTATTGATAGGAAAATTGATAAAGAAAGTCTGTTTGCAAATATTAGAGCAGACTTAAAGAAGAATAATGCCACTATCGTTTCTCACTACTATGTAGATCCTTTCATACAAGAAATAACCGAAAGTAGTGGTGGGTTCGTTGGAGACTCACTTGAAATGGCCAAGTTTGGACGTGACTGTAAAACAGATCATTTAATTGTGGCGGGTGTAAAGTTTATGGCTGAAACCGCAAAAATTCTCAGTCCAGAAAAACATATTTATGTCCCTACACTAGAATCTACATGCTCACTTGATTTGGGTTGTCCTGCAGATGAACTTAAGGTCATGAAAGATAAACACCCTGACAGAGTCTTGGTTGTATACGCAAACACTTCAGCCGAAGTTAAATCGATGGCCGATTGGGTGGTGACTTCTAGTATTGCAAAGGAAATAATAGAAGATTTACACCTTCAGGGTAAAAAGATACTTTGGGCCCCTGATAAGTACCTAGGAAGTTATCTGCAGAAAGAAACGGATGCAGATATGCTGCTTTGGGATAGTGCCTGTGTGGTTCATGAAGAGTTTAAAGCTTCGGGACTTAGGGATCTTAAAAAATTACACCCTGATGCTGGAGTTTTAGTTCATCCAGAGTCCCCGTCTGAAGTTATATCTTTAGCTGATGCGGTAGGATCTACTTCTCACTTGATAAAAGCATCTCAAGAATTAAGTTTTAATAAATTTATAGTAGCAACAGACAGGTCAATTTTTTATAAAATGTCTCAACTTTCACCTCATAAAGAGTTCTTTGAAGCACCTACTGGTGGTACTGGTTCGTCTTGTAAGAGTTGTGCTCATTGTCCGTGGATGGGTCTTAATTCACTCGATAATCTCAGTCAATGTTTGAGTCAATTAAGTAATGAGATACATCTTGATGATGAGCTAATAAAACAAGCTAAGATACCATTGGATAAAATGATTAATTTCAATGTCTAAAAATCGAGATCCACAATTAAGCATGGTCGAGCGTTCTGTTCATCAAGCTCTAGAGGAAGATATTGGACTTGGTGATGTCACTGGCGAGTTGATTCAACCTTCTTTATCTCAAGCTGCTTCGCTGATATGCAGAGAAGAATCAATTTTATGCGGATCAAAGTGGTTTGAAACTGCTTTTACGATATTAGATCCGAATATAGAGATAATCTGGAATCAAGAAGAAGGAACATTCATCGAACCAGATTCTGAAGTAGCAAGAATAAAAGGTAACGCTAAATCTATGGTGGCCGCTGAAAGAACAGGTCTTAACTTTCTTCAAATGATGTCTGGAATCGCATATAAAACATATTTATATCAAAAGAATTTAGAAGGTTCAGACACAAGACTATTAGATACTCGGAAAACCTTACCAGGACTAAGATATGAACAAAAATATTCAGTCTTGATTGGAGGGGGGCAAAATCACAGGATGGGTCTCTACGATGCGGCCCTAATAAAAGAAAATCATATTTCTTCTAGTGGTTCCATAGAAAATGCCATATTAACTTTGAAACAAAATGGTGTCTCAACCATTGAAGTAGAGGTTGAGAATTTAGTCCAATTAGATGACGCAATTAAGTTTAAGGCTGATATAGCTATGTTGGACAACTTTGATGATGAAGATTTATTGATAGCCAGTCAGCTAGCCAAAGGTAAGATAAAACTGGAAGTCTCAGGGAATATAACTTTAGATGATGTATCAAAGTTGAAATCTTTGAATATTGACTACATCTCTTCAGGAGACTTAACCAAGAATATAACAGCTACAGACTATTCACTTATCTTTAAGCCTCTTGATTAAAACAGATATTTTAGTAATTGGTAGTGGTGCAGCTGGAATGAGTGCTGCAATAAAACTATCTGAAAACTTTGAAGTCACTCTTGTTACAAAAAATTCGTTGATTGATAGTTCAACTTGGTATGCCCAAGGCGGCATAGCTGCAGTCATTGATGATAATGATACTATTGAAGAACATCTAAGAGATACTCTGATTGCCGGTGATGGTCTATGTAATGAAATTGCTGTTCGAGAATGTGTCAGTCATGGAGAAGAAGCTATTAATTGGCTGGCTAGTCTCGGTACAAACTTTACTCAAGATAAATCCTCCGAAAATTTCCACCTGACTCAAGAAGGTGGGCACTCAAAACGAAGAGTAGTTCATGCTGAAGATGCAACTGGTAAAGAAGTTTCTAGTTCTCTCTCTGACATTGTACGAAGTATCAGTAATATCAAGATCTTAGAAAATCATATTGTAGTGGACTTGATAACGCGTGAAAATAATTGCATTGGAGCTTACGTTTTAGACATAAAGGCAAATGCAGTTAAGGCATTTACTGCAAGTTCAACGATCCTTGCAACTGGAGGAGCAAGTAAAGTTTATCTATATACAAGTAATCCAGATGGTTCTTCGGGAGATGGAATTGGACTAGCATGGAGAGCTGGATGCATAGTGGAAAATTTAGAATTCAATCAATTCCATCCTACATGTTTGTTTCATCCTGATGCAAAATCATTTCTTATCAGTGAAGCCTTGAGAGGTGAAGGTGCTTTTCTCTTAAATCGTAATGGGGAGAAGTTTATGAAAAAATATGACTCTCGACTAGAACTTGCACCAAGGGACATTGTGGCTAGGTCGATAGATAAAGAAATGAAGATAACTGGTGAAGATAATGTGTTTCTAGATATCAGCCATAAAAATCCTGAAGAAATAAAAGAAGAATTTCCTAATATCCTCAAGCAGTGCAAGACCTTTGGATTCGATTTAACCAGAGAACCTATACCTGTTGTTCCTGCCGCTCATTACACATGTGGAGGAGTCAAAGTTGATCTCAATAGCCATACAAATATCAATAATCTTTATGCAATTGGTGAAGTCTCAAGCACGGGTTTACATGGAGCAAACAGAATGGCCAGTAACTCTCTTCTAGAGTGCGTAGTCTTTGCTAAAAAAGCCTCTCAACATATTTTAAAGAATTTTAAAAAGAATAATTATTCTGTTGAGGAGTGGGATGTATCGAAAGTAACTGAGACACAAGAAGGAGTAATCATAGGGCATAACTGGGATGAGATTAGAAGACTTATGTGGGATTATGTAGGAATTGTAAGATCCAATAATCTCTTAAAAAGAGCAGAACTTGCAATGAAGCATATCAATCAAGAGGTTAATTATTTTTATGGCAAATACCTGATCAGTTCAGACTTGATTGAATTAAGAAACCTTGCCCTTGTCGCTAATTTAACTATTAAAAGTGCCTTAAAGAGAAAGGAAAGCAGAGGATTGCATTATTCTATAGATTATCCTAATCTTCTTAAAACGGCTAAACCTACAATACTTGATCCTAATAAACTAAAGATTTAATCACTTGCGATTGAATTGAGGTATTTCTCTGGTTAGCGAAGCTTCTATTCCAGCCTTAAAGTCATCAGTTTTTTGAAGTCGCATTTGTTCACTTAACTCCCAATCAACTATTTTTTCTACCTGTTCAGCAAGATCACCTTTTACAGTAGATCTGATTGACTCTACAGCCATTGGTGCCGATGAAGCAATTTGTGAAGCAAAGTTTTCTGCCTCATTTATCAAATTTTCTTTCGCTGTAATTTTATCAGCAAGTCCTATATCAAAAGCCTCCTCTCCCCCTACTCTTCTTGCTGTATAAAGCATATCCATAGCTTTTTGTTTGCCTATTATTCTAGGTAAAGTCACCGATGACCCAAAACCTGGATGAAAACCAAGCTTAGCAAAATTAGCTGAAAACCTTGCTTCTGGACAAGCGATTCTAAAATCAGCAGAAAGTGCCAAACCCAACCCGCCACCTATGGCGGCGCCTTGAATAGCTGCTATTACTGGTTTTCGTGTTTTAAATAACCTGACCGCCTGAGCATACAACTTAGCGTAAGGAACTGATTTATCAAGCATATCTTCATCTTGTCCAAAGTTTGCACCTGCACAAAAATTCTTTCCTTGTGAGCTTAAAATTATAACTCTGCATTCTAAAACTTCATCAAGCTCTTCATAGGCATCAGCAATTTGCTGTATAAGCAAATAATCAAAAAAATTATTAGGCGGCCTTTGAATCTCTACATGAGCTATATTGCCTGTAATCTCAACAGAAATATCATCAAAAATTTTCATATTTAATTCCTCAAACTACTAAAAAAAGAAAGCAGGTCAGTTCTACTTCCATTAACTTTCAATGTACCATTAACTAAAGCTATTGGAAGACTCTTAACACCGGATAACACACTCTTTAAATCTTCCTCAGTTGATGTGACTTGAACTGAAGAACCCGAAACCATGAAGGGCTGTACCTCTAAAACACCCTTTCTAAGAAATACTGAGAAAGATTTTGTTGAATTAGTAAAGGTAAATAATAACTGTATATTTTTATCTAAAGATTTCTCAGGAATAACGTTTACTTTGAGAGTTTCCATAAATGATTCTATTGGATATTTTGTTATGGCTTCAATATTGGGTAATAAAATATCATTTGGTTGATAATCTTTATCTAACTCAGCGGCACTGCTTAAATAATAGTATCTCGAGTTTGGATTGCTTTCTTTATTCCCTAAAGCAACAAGAGAAGATTGTCTCAGTAATGTAGCCTGAGTGTCATTCGGTTTTGATTTAAGTAAATAATCAGTTAACTGCAAAGACCATTGAAACTCACCATTTCCATAAGCCTCTTCAGCACTAGAAAACAGACTATCCCAATCACCAGCTAACTTAATAAAATTTTCGGCTTCTACTATTTGAGGAAGTGGTTTTAAAGAAGAAGGATTCCCATTGAACCAGCCTAAGTAGCCAGAAAAAACATTTTTTGCAGACCATTCAGGGGACCCATAAAATTCTTTCAAGAACGGTGAATCTCCTAAATGCTTTGGTAAAACTAATGTTTCTGCTATTTCATCAGGCCCCAATCCTAAGTTCATAAGCCTGACAGTTTGATCATGAACAAATTGAATTCCATCGCGATATGTCGTTAAAATGCTATTAATATTATCTTGACCTACCAGCGGTCTCGTATGACTAGGAATTAAAAATTCTGGCTGAAGATACCTCATCATATCAATGCTATTAACCCATCCGGCTAGATCTCTGTATGGAGTTCCGCGAATCGTATATAGATTTGGGAAAGTCTTGTAAAAATTATCTCCTGGAAATAATGCTTTCTTTTCTGGTAACCAAACAAATAATTGATCATTAGTTTCTCCAGGAGCATGAAAAAGCTCTACTTTCACACCACCCGCTTCGAATTTAATTCGATCTGAAAATGTTTTAGTTGGATAAAGAAGTCCGGGCTGTCTTCCATCCCTGCCAATTTCTAAGAAAGGCCCTATGCCATTATTCTCTACTTCAGATTTAGGGAGAGAATTACCAAACATTCGGTTGCTTCGAGAAGAAATAATAGGACGAATTATACCGATCACTCTTGAGAGGTACTCTTCTGTTGAATCATGTGCATAGATATCAGGATTGGAGTCTTCTGCAAATACAGTTGCTCCATAAGTATGATCTCCATGATTATGTGTGTAGATGATTGCTTCGATGGGATTTGAGTTTATTTCATCGAATAAAGCTTTCACTTCTCTAGCAGTTTCTATAGTGCCAGTAGTGTCAATAATGATATTAGAATTTTCTCCCTCTACAAGTATTGCATTAGCAAGAGCATATCCAATCGCAACATGCACCCCTTCTGTAACTTCTATAACTTCTTTTCTGAACTCAGATGTATGAGCTATGAGATCATCAGGAGTCGGACTCTTAGAAGCTTCTATAGGTGTTATTTCTGAACAACTAAAAATTAAAAGGAAGAATGGAATAAAAAAGAAGAATTTCATAATAAATTACATTAGTTATTAGTGTTTAGAACTTTCATCCAGCGCCTTGATTTATACCTCATTGCCAGCAATACCCCTTTCACGAAATAATCTGCTATCAAGGTAGCGTATATCCACTCAATAGACAGTCCTAAACGATAGAATAAATATGCCAGCGGAACTCTGATAAGCACCAGACCTATCATAGTTATTATTAAAGGTGATTTAGTATCTCCAGCACCTCTTACCGCTCCGCCAATAGAGAACTCAATTGCCATGAATGGTTGCATGATTCCCAACATCCAGACAAATATTACTGCCTTATCTACAACATCAACATCATCAATAAAGAAGGTAGCTAACTCTCTAGAGAAAACAGCCAAAATAATACCTAGTGTACCCATAGACAGAACGGTCATTCGGGCAGCTTTGAAACCAGACTCATAAGCCTTATCAGGATCAGAAGCTCCTAAGTGTTGACCGGTTAGAGTTGCTCCAGCTATTGCAAAACCATTACCGACGGTGAATGAGAGCATCAATACATTGACTCCTATACCGTAAGCGGCAACTGCATTCGTTCCATAAAGTGCGACTATCCAGAAAAAAGACAACATACCAAATTGGAAAATAAATGACTCTAGACCGGCTGGATAACTAATAGTTATTAGCTGACTTAATCTTTCGCGCGTCATAGAGCCTGCTTTACCTATACTTACTGCTAAACGTTTTCCAAACCATAAAGCAAGAACCAGCAGAGAATTAAACGTAAATGCTAAGCCGCCCGCTAAGGCAGCACCCACAACACCCATTTGAGGCATGCCGTATCTGCCTTCAACTAGACCTAACAAGAGAATGATATTAACTATATTAGTTAGCAAACCAATATATAAAGGAGTTTTAGCATCTCCTGCTGCTCTTTGTGCTGTTCCTAAAACCATAGATATGGCAAAGACAGGGGTAAACCCCACAAGTATTTGTGTATAGGTAACAGATAAATTTTTTGAAACTTCATCTAAGCCAAAAAGGCCGATCATAGAGTCAGCACCTAACCATAAAAGAATGCATGTGAAGAAGGATATCAATAAACATAAACCTAAAGACGCTCTGGTTACTTGAGCTGCTTCTTCAGGATCGCCCGAACCTATAGCTCTTGCAACAAGTGCTGTTGTTCCTGCCATTACTGCCATTAATAAAGCTTGAAAAACCCAAAAGATTCTTTGACCTGTACCAACTGCAGCAACCGCTTCAGCTCCCAGTGAGCCTACCATTTTTATGGAAACTAGACCTACAGAAGCAAATAATAAATTACTTAAAATTGAAGGCCAAGCAAGTCCCCACACACTCAGGGATTCTGGATGCGTTATTTCTACAGATTCATCTTGGGTCTGTGCCTTATCAACTTCGGTGGACATAAAAAAGACTGTTATAGTATCACATTCACAGTACTGAATTATGGCCAAACTCTACTTTAACTACTCCTCTATGAACGCTGGTAAATCTACCATGCTGCTTCAGTCGAATCATAACTATCTGGAGAGAGGCATGAAGCCTCAAATATATACCTCTGACTTAGATAATCGATATGGATCTGGTGAAATAGTTTCAAGAATTGGTTTAAAAGCAAAATCTAATACTTTTAATACAAAAACAGATATTTACAAGGATATATTAAACAAAAATGATGATTCTGTGGATTGTGTTTTAGTAGATGAAGCTCAGTTCTTGACGGAATCACAAGTTGAACAGCTGGGAAGAATTGTCGATGAATTAAATATACCCGTCTTAGCCTTTGGTATTAGAACTGATTTCCAGGGGAAGCTCTTTGAAGGAAGTAAATTTTTATTGGCTTGGGCCGATAACTTAAAAGAGATCAAGACAGTCTGTCATTGTGGTAGAAAAGCAACAATGGTGCTTAGAGTGGATGACGAAGGTAATATAATGGCTGATGGGTCTCAAATTGAAATAGGCGGAGAGGAGAGATATGTTTCAGTCTGCAGAAAACACTTCAAAGAGAAAAAGATAGCTTAGTACTAAAGTATTCCTACCATGAATCCCGTTAGGCAAGATGCTAATAAAGCTGCCCATAAAGCCTTTCCAGATACTGAAATTAGATCCATTCTTCTTTCAGGTACCATTGCACTAATACCGCTAAGTAAAATACCGACACTGCTAAGATTTGCAAAACCACACAATGCATAAAGCATTATAAGTCTACTTTTTTCACTCAAATCATAAGTCTCTACGTCAGATAAATAAAGATAGGCTACAAATTCATTAAGAGCTGTTTTAACACCCAATAACTGGCCTGCAGCAAGAGATTCACTCCAAGGTATTCCCATAAACCATGCAAGGGGAACAAAAATATAACCAAGGATAAGCTCTAACGTAATGGGATCACCATTGAAATTAGGCAGTAAACCTAAAATTGCATTTAATAAAAAAACCAATGCCATTACAACAATGAGCATCGCACTGATATTAAGAAACATATCCAAGCCATTCTTGGTCCCTTGAGTGACAGCGTCCATAGTGCTTGAGTACAAATCATCTGCTTGCTCGTCAGGAAATTCAGTTTTGATATCACTAGGAATCATCATGTTGGCATACATAATGCCAGCAGGAACAGATATTAGTGATGCCGATAGGAAGTGGCCAATTAAACCAGGTCCGTAAATAGGTGTAAGCATTGTTGTGTATACGACCATCACCGAACCCGCAATAGTTGACATGCCTACTGTCATTATTATCAGCAGTTCATGTCTAGTCATAGAAGCAAGATAAGGTCGGATGAGTAAAGGAGCTTCAACTTGACCCAAGAATACGTTTGCTGTCGCACCAAGACCGATTGGTCCACCAACATTTAAAGGTTTTTTAAAAAGAACAGATAGCGCATTAACTATGATGGGAATAACTCTTAAATGCCATAAAAGAGCAGATAGAGCTGACATCAATATCACTAAGGTAAGACCCCCAAATGCAAAGATGAAAGTACCTCCAGGATTGGCTATATCGAATGGCGCATTAGGAGCTCCATCAGCGAGATATCCAAAAACAAATCCAGTTCCATAATCATTTGCTGCTTTAAGGACCATTACTCCTTCTGAAAGTTTACCAAATAAAGAACTGATTATTTCAACCTTAGTCAACGCTACAACCAAAATAAACTGTAAAAGTATTCCACTAAGAACATATCTAAGTTTTATAGATCTTATATCCTCACTAAAAATTGCCCCTAAGGCAAGTAGACCAAATAAACCCAAAGTTGGCTGTAAATATTCCATTAGGATAGTTTAATTTCTTTTAATCTTTCTTGCAGAAAATCTTCAGCTAAAATTCCATTAGGATAGGAATCGGGATTATCAATACTTATCTGATTATCAAGCGTTTCAATATACCAATCCGGATTAGGATGAACGAAAAAGGGAATTGAATATCTAGAAGATTCCATTTCATTACCTATTGCTTTAACCCTATGAGTAGTTGATTTTAAATTATTATTGGTAAGTCTTTGTAACATATCTCCAATATTACAAATGATTACATCATCATCAACCGAAGCCCTTAGCCACTCATTTTGCTTTGAAAATATTTCTAAACCAGCCTGTTGGCCGCCTATAAGCAGTGTAATCAAGTTTATATCTTCATGGGCACCCGCCCTTTCACCTGTGTCAGTTGAGTTAATGGGCGGATAATGTATTACTCTCATTACGCTGTTACCTTTATTTGTTATTGATTTAAAGTAATCAGATTGTAAATTAAGGTAAAGGGATATTGCCTTTAGAAGTTCGTTACCTAGCTCATCAAACTGCAAAAATAATTGATTGGTTTTTTCTTTAAAGTAGGAAATATCGCTTACTTCTAAATTATCATGCATCCACTTTCTATAAGGATCATTTTTTTCTAGATCGCGTCCTACATGCCAGAATTCTTTCAGATCAGCTACATTTGCATCCTTAGCCGTTTCAATCTGAAAAGGCGTATAACCCCTTGCTCCTCCATACTCAGGCCTGAAATATTCTCTTTTTTTCTCTTCAGAAAATGAAAAAAATTGAATAAACATTTCTTGAACTTGAGATACAAGCACGGTATCCACTCCGTGATTTTTAATTCCACAAAAACCCCATTGTTTAAAGCTTTCTCCAAGACTATTTGAGAAAGAAGTGAGATCATTATCAAGATCTTCAAGAGATAGAACTGAGAAAGGAGCTTCCAATTTAATATTTATTT
>CALJGK010000050.1 GCA_938075195.1 uncultured SAR86 cluster bacterium | reverse complement strand
AATTGACCAGAATGTGCTTCGCAGGCAAAGTGATAAGCCTTGTTAACTTGGTCTACTTTTTTTGGATCTAGATAATCCGAAAGTTTTTTAGATAAGGCGCCTATTGATTCCATAACAATAATAAAACAAAGATTAAGTATCTCTGTTTTCTGAGGTTATTGCTAATTTTTTTAGACTTTCTAGGATTGTGGTAGGTCTTCTGCTGATAATTCATCAGAAAACTCTTGTTCTAAATCTGCTATATCCACTTTGAGATCATTGATGTTATCAACAGTGACTGTTCCGGCTTCAATCTCTCTCAAGGCCATGACTGTAGGTTTATCATCTTCCCAATCAAGAGTAGGGCGTCTGCCCCCAGTAGCGAGCTGCCTAGCTCTTTTTGCTGCAAGTATTATCAACTCATATCTAGTTGATACTTTTTCTAAACAATCTTCTACTGTAATTCTAGCCATTTTTCTACCATTTGGTTGTGAGGGACAGCATTCTAAAGCAAACTCTTTATTCAATCCAGCAATAGATTCAAAGAATCATCAGCAATACCCTTTCTTTCTGGAGATAATGTATCACCTGAAAATATAAACTGTTTTAGATCATGAAGAGCTTTTTCGAAATCGTCATTAACAATGATCTGATCAAATTTCTGTCCTATGAATATTTCTTTTTTTGCCTCCATCAATCTTCTTTTGATCTCCTCTTCCGTGTCTTGAGCTCTTTTTTCAAGCCTTGAAGCAAGATCATTATAGGAAGGTGGAATTATAAAGACTGTCTTTGTTTCAGGAAAAGCTTCTTTGACTTGCAAAGCACCCTGGATATCAAGCTCTAGAATTACGTTTTCTCTGTTAGATAAGGAATCTAGAACCCATTCTTTAGGAGTTCCATAGAAATTACCGAAAACTTCAGCGTATTCTAAAAACTCATTATTCTTTATCTTTTCTTCAAATTCTTCTTTAGAGACAAAGAAATACGATTCATTATTCTTTTCTTGATCCCTTTTTTCCCGTGTTGTACAGGAAATACCGAGTTTAGTTTTTTCTGCATTTTCGTCCTCTAGGGTGGCATGTATTAGAGAAGTCTTGCCTGTGCCAGACGGTGCAGAGATTACAAATAATTTGCCCATGATTAAAAAAAGTTTATTGTAGGTGAAATATATTTAAAATATTAAAGTTTTTAAAATTTATGCAAAAAAAAGAGGACATTTTCTTTGAGTTGGCACTAAAGTCTAACTCATTGTTACTTGGAGATTTCACCTTAAAATCTGGTAAGAAGAGCCCTTATTTCTTTAATGTTGGAGCATTTTTTAATCAAGGTCACATCGGAGAGTTGGCAGAACTCTACGCAGATGTAATAGTAGAGAGTGGATTAGAATTTGATCTAATTTTTGGGCCAGCCTATAAAGGAATTCCTTTGGCTGCAGCCATCTCGACAACACTTAATCTAAAATCTTCGAGACCCTTCCCCTTTGCCTTTGATCGAAAGGAAGCGAAATCACATGGAGAGGGTGGATCGATAGTTGGAGAATTAAAAGATAAAAGAGTTCTTATAGTTGATGATGTGCTTACTGCAGGAACTGCGCTTAAACACTCTATAGATACTATCAATAGTGAAGGGGGTAAAGTAGTAGGAAGTCTAGTGGCTCTTGATAGAGAAGAAATTTTACATGGTGCCTTAGCCAGAGATATAATTCTTAATGACTTCAGTATTGATGTGATGTCAATTGCCAGAATTTCTCAGTTGGTAGAATTTTTCTATTTATCCGATAGAGAAGAAGAAGCGACTACAATTAAAAATTATCTTACCAACCTTTAATGTTTACAGGAATAGTGCAAGAAATAGGAATTATTTCTAAAAAAGAAGAAACCAATTCAGGGATTTCGTTAGAAATAAATACCTCTGAGTTATTTCTAGAGAAGCTTGAAATTGGAGCAAGTATAGCCGTAAATGGCGTCTGCCTCACTGTTATAAAGTTTTCTAAAGCTAACGTTGTGTTTGATGTTATTCCTGAAACCTTAAGGGTTACCAACTTAAATAATTTATCAAAAGACTCAAAAGTTAATCTTGAACGTTCCTTAAAATTTGGAGATGAAGTGGGAGGGCATGTTTTATCGGGTCATGTTTCATGTACCGCATCATCAAAACTTATTAAATCTGAAAATGAAATAGAATTGGTTATATCATGCCCCAAAGAATGGATTAACTATATATTTCATAAAGGATATGTTTCTATTAATGGAGCCAGCCTCACTGTTGCCAAGAAAGGAGATGAGACTTTTTCGGTGTTTTTGATACCTGAGACACTCAAGGCCACAAACTTATCAGAAGTTATAGATGAAGATATATTGAATATTGAAGTTGACCAGACTACGTATGCAGCTGTAAAAGCTGTTGAGGCTAGACTTGAAGAATCATAATTGGATCGTGGATTAGCCTTGAAGATTTTCTTTAACTAACCTGCTAACAATTCCCATATCAGCATTTCCTTTTATTTTTGATTTTAGCAAACCCATAACCTTTCCCATGTCTTGCGAGTCTTGAGCTTCTGTTTCTGCAATAGCATTCAAGACTATGTCTTTAATCTCATCTTCGCTAAGTTGTTCCGGAAGAAAGTCTTGCAGGATCGATATTTCAGAATTTTCTTTATTGGCTAATTCCTCTCTTTTCGCTTCAAGGAATTGAGCAGCGGACTCTTTTCTCTGTTTGATCATTCTTTGAATTATCTTGATAGACTCTTCATCTGATAATTCCATCCTACGATCGATCTCTTCTTTCTTGATTTCAGAAAGAGACATTCTTAAGGTAGATGTTCTCTCTTTGTTCCTTTCTCTCATTGAGGACTTGACTGCCTCTTCGATGAGATGTCTGATCGAGTTTGCCATAAGGCTGGTGACTAAAATCTAGGAGGTCTTCCTAAACGATTTTTTCTTTGATTTTTTTGCTCTCTTTTAACGGCAGCGGCTTTCTTGCGTTTGAGAACAGCAGTTGGTTTTTCATAAAACTCTCTTTTTCTCACTTCAGGAATGATACCCGCTTTTTCACAGGCCCTCTTGAACTTCCTGAGCCCTACATCAAATGATTCGTTTGGTCTTATTTTAATTGATGGCATAAATGTCCTTTACGGATGCGCAATTCTATAGAACCATTTTTCATTTGGAAAGTGTTTCTTTTTTTTTATTTTCAACCAGAATAGCTACCCTAGTCATATGAAAGTACTTGGAATTGAAACATCTTGTGACGAAACGGGTGTCGCTATCTTTGATACTGAAAAGAACACCATTGTTTCTGAGCAACTTTATAGTCAGGCTGCGAAGCATGCTCTGTATGGAGGTGTAGTGCCAGAGCTGGCTTCTAGAGATCATCTTAAAAAGCTGATTCCTCTTATTCGTCTAACAGTTCAAGAATCTGGATATTTACTAAGTGAAATTGACGGAATAGCTTATACAGCTGGACCAGGATTAAGAGGACCTCTTTTGATTGGGGCGTCTGCTGCAAAAGCTATTGCTCTGAGCTTAGGAAAACCTTCAATTGGTATCCACCACATGGAAGCTCATCTTTTAATAAATCTTTTAGAATCTCCTGCCCCATCTTTTCCCTTTTTAACATTATTGATTTCAGGAGGTCATTGTTTGCTTATAAATTCAAGGTCTTTAGGCGATTATGAAATAATTGGACAAACTTTGGATGATGCAGTCGGGGAGGCTTTTGATAAGGTTGCTAAGATTTTGGAACTTGGTTACCCCGGAGGTCCAAAAATAGAAGAATTAGCTAAAAAAGGAGATGCTTCAGCATTTAACTTCCCTAGACCGATGACTAATAAAAATAATTTAGACTTTAGCTTTAGCGGATTAAAGACAGCCGTCTATTATGAGTGCAAAAAGTTTAAACAGATCTCTGATAATCAAAAGGCAGACATAGCAGCTTCTTTTCAGACTGCCGTAGCAGATACTTTGTTGAATAAAACTAAAAAAGCACTGCTTGAAACAGAACTAAATGAATTGGTTATTGGAGGCGGGGTTGCTTCTAATAAATTTATCAGAGAAAAACTGATCAATGGGCTCGAGGGTAATAAAATTTTCTTTCCCCCAATAGAAAGATGCACTGATAATGGTGCAATGATTGCTTTTGCAGGAAGCTTTTACTTGAATGAAAAGGAACAAGATATGAATTTAGACATTAAGCCACGATGGCCACTTTCAGAATTAAATAATGGATAAAGTATTTATTAATAATTTAGAAGTTGAGGGCATTATTGGAATCTTCCAGTGGGAGAGAGAAGTAAGGCAATTAATTTCTATAGATATAGAAATGGATTTTAATAATAAGAAAGCAGCAAAATCTGATCAGATAGAAGACGCATTAAACTATAAGCTTGTAGGTAAAAGAGTCACTGCGTACGTACAAAAATCAAAATTTAAATTAGTCGAGGCTCTTGCAGAGAATATCTCAAAAATCATTCTTAAAGAATTCCCTGTTTCTAAGGTTAAGGTCACCTTAAAAAAACCAGGTGCAATGAGAGGTTCAGATTCAGTAGGAATCTCGATTATTAGACCTTGAAAGAGACAGTCTTTATAAGCATTGGAAGTAATCTATATGCTGAAAAAAATATAATACTTGTGAAAGATCATTTAGATCTTCTTTTTGATGTGACATATTCAAGTATTTACAAAACACCAGCCGAAGGCTTCGTAGGTGAAGACTTTTTAAATAGAGTTTGTAAGTTTGAAACTGAAATGAATCCTTATGAAATACGCAGAATACTTAAGGAGATTGAAAAAGATATGGGCAGGACAATTGACCAGAAGGGTATGTCGAACAGAGTAATAGACCTTGATCTTATTCTGTATGGAGATTTTGAAATTAATGATCTAGAGCTAGAAATCCCAAGTGCTGACATAGAAAAGTATAAATTTGTCTTAGAGCCTTTGGCTGAAATCGCACCTAACCTTATTCACCCGGTCCTAAAGGTATCTTATCTGGATTTACTTGATCATTCCTAGTTAGTATTGCTATCAATGATGCCTTGTATTGGTGTCATAAATTAATATACGATTAGAGAATTAATAAAAAAGGAATACTATGAAAAAATTAATTTTAATGACGCTTGCTTCATTATCTCTGTTCGTTTTTGCAGATGGTCATGAGAGTGCACCAATGTCTACTGATGGAGCATTTACTACTTTGCAGGTAGCTTCACCTGATATTGAAAAATATAGACAAACCCTTATTGATAATCCTTCTGCCTTTCAAGCCACAGGAGCCACTGCCGCTGGTATTTGTGTAACCAATAGTGGGCATGAATACTTAGGTCAAATGATGGTTTGGAGCGCATTCCCGAATGTAGCTGCTGCGTTATCAGGAAGTACGATGTATGATCCTCAAAAAGCTCCAAGAAGCTTTGAAAGGTTAAGAGAAGTTAAATATGGAGTAACTTGGAAGCCCATAACACCTTTCAGACTTGAACCAGGTTTTGAAAGGGTTCAAAGAATAAAAGTTTCTGCAGAAAACATGCAAGCCTTTACGGCGGCAATCGATAATCTGGAAAAAGCTATTCAAGATGCCGGTTATGAAAATTTTTACAACGGAGCTTTTGTTTTAATTGGCGGAGGTGATCGTGATGTTGGAACAGTAATAGTTCGCTCTATCGTTCGAGATGCTAATGCTATGGGAGTCCTATTTGACGAATTCTTTGAAGGTAATGCTTCTTGGGCAGATGAATATCAGACAGTTACTTCATTAGGAGAAGTGGTTTCGGACAACATGGAAGTTTGCGAACAACTTTATTTCGGAAGTTAAATAGTTATCAATGCCTGGATATCTAACAAGGTATTCAGGCATTTTTTCTCGAACCTTTCACTAGATGTTTTCACCAAGAGCCCTTGCTCTTTCTGTGACTGATCCTTCATCTTGTTTAAGATGCTTAACGGCCATAAATAAAGTGACTGTTGGAATTAGCAGTATGAAAAGAATCAACCCCATAGAAGTCTGCATTGCTTCTCCAGGAGCGTAGCCTTGATATTCAAACATATCGCTTATTCTTCCCAAAGTATAAGGACCAAGCGCCAGTCCTATCATGCTCAGTGTAAGTATGAAGAATGCACCTGCCATAGCTCTCATTCTAGGTAAGACCAGGTTTGTAACTGTTGTCGCTGCACAACCTACATAAACAGAACTCCCCACATGATAAATAAAATTATAGACTAAAGAGACATTTCTGCTTTCAGAGTAAATCATGCCTAAACAACCTAATGTTGTTATTAAAACTCCACCAACGAATATTACGTAGAGTCTTCCTCCAGAATATTTATCTCTTAATTTATCGCCAAAATACCCGCCACCAATCACTCCTATAAAAGACCCAATGGCAGTTATTAGACCAATCATAGTGCCAATTTCTAAGGCTGTCATACCATGATAGTTGATGTAGAAAGAAGGTGTAAAAGCAGAGTAGGCATAACCTACAAATGGTATGCAGGGGAAAGAGATAAATGAATAGACTATTGCCTTGCTTTTAAACATGAGAGAAAAAGCAACAATATCTCGTTTACTTAAACTCTGTATCCAGGTGCATACTAAATAAGTACCAATACCCCAAGCCACCCACTGCAAGAAGTCACCAGTCAGACGATATAAAGAAAAGCACAAAAGAAAAATAGTTGTTGCAACTAGAAGATTGATGGAGAGAGATTTTAGGGTATCTTTATTCCCTAAAAGAGATATCGGCGTCAATCCTATAAACTCTTTAAATGTATCCTTGAAAGGTTCTTTGCTCTGCTCTGTAACAATACCTTCACTCATGCCTCGTATGGGTTCTTTAATAAATGTAAAAGTAATCAGTGAAAGTAAAATACCTGGCAGTCCAACGCCCATGAATGCTGCTTGCCAACCTTTGAGTCCCAAAGGAGCTTGTGTTGGGTCAGGAAAAGCAGAATTCCAAGTATCTAAAATTGCACCTCCTAAAAATAAGCCTATTCCAGCTCCGAGGTAGAGACCACTTGAATATATTGATAAAACTGTAGCTCTTACTCTGGGAGAGAAGTAATCTGAAAGAAGAGAGTAGGCAGAAGGGGTTGCAGTTGACTCTCCAATACCGACTCCAAATCTATAAATTGAAAGACTTAAAAAAGATTTTGCAGTACCGGACATAAAAGTCATCAAGCTCCAAAATGCCAGTCCCACACTAATAAGATTTTTTCTATTCCATGAGTCTGCTAATTTCCCCATGGGAATGCCCACTACTGAATAAAAAACTCCAAAGGCTGTTCCAAATAAGAAACCGATATCACTATTGGAAATTCCAAGGTCTGCTTTTATATCCTCCGCAAGGATAGAAAGAATCTGTCTATCAACAAAGTTAAAGATATAAACTAATACAAGGAGGCTTAGTGCAACTTTCGCGTGATAGCCACCAACCTCAGAATTTTTCTCTTCTGACAAAATTTTTCTCCCCTTAGTAGATTATTTTTTTAAGATTCTATTTTTGCTGTGGCGTTTCCGGTAATCACAGAGACGTTATCTTGATTAGTGGTTTCAATCATTAGATCAATAACTTTCCCATCATCTTCTTGACGGATTTCTATAATAGTAGCTTTTCCGGTCAGTGTGTCACCAGGCCAAACTTGATTAGTAAATCTAACTCCATATTTTTTTAAGGCTCCGTCACCTACATAGTCGGTAAGCATTGTTCCAGTTAAACCCATTGATAGCATGCCATGGGCAAAAACGCTTGGGTAACCTGCTATTTGGGTTGTAAAGATTTCATCAGTATGAAGAGGATTGTAATCTCCAGAAGCTCCTGCATATTGTACTATCTGAGTTCTTTTGAGATCCTCTACTAAGACAGATGAGTGAGTATCTCCAACTTTTATTTCATTTTCTTTTAACATTATTTTCTCCTAGCTATCTACAGCTCTTTCAGTTTGAACGCCAACACCAGTAGCCGTTATAACTAATTCACCATCTTGATTTCTGTATTCAGTGACACTTTCACTAAATTTTAATTTACCAGCTCTTTTACTCTCTTTTTCCCAAGAGTTACCTGGTTTAGTGGTAGCCGTAAGAACATCTCCAGCTTTAAGGGTCATGTGATACTCAAAATGTTGTTCAGCATGAAGGCCCATAGCAGCTCCACCGCCTCCACCACCTGAATCTTTTGAAGGTTTAGATCCAGTTGCCTCTTTTCCAGAACCAAACCAACCCTCTCCTCCTATTTTTGGCCTTAGAAAGTAATCGGGATCGAATTGGGCACTTGATTGTGCAAAAGTTGGAGGTGCAATTATTCCGCCTGAATCCGTTCTTTTTGCATACTCTTCATCATGGTAAATTGGATTTGCGTCTCCAACAGATCTTGCGAACATCATAATGTGGCTTGCTTCTACTAAAAATTTATCAATAGCCATTTTTTTCTCCTATAAAAAATTCTTCTTAACTAAATCCCAAGCGGTGTCCGAAAGATTACTAACTCCGCTTGCTCTTTCTGCGGCATTTTGACTTGCTGCTGTTCCATCTCTAACTCTTCCCAGTATGCCTTGCAGGATACCTGCAAGTTTAAATAAATTATATGCCGTATAAAGATCCCATTCCTCACTTAGATCAACATTAATTTTTTCTGAATAGAGTTTTACATAGTCTTCTATGACAGGAATTCCTTTTTCTTTGCAATATTCTTTATCTGCTAGCTTTGGATTCATCGTGTATTGCATGCAATGATAATTAAAGTCCGCACAAGGATCTCCAAGAGTAGATAACTCCCAATCTAGTATAGCAATCACTCCGGGGTCATTTTTGCCTACCATTACATTACTAAGACTATAGTCACCGTGAACAATTCCAGTTTTCTTCTCAGTTGGAAGATTTTTTGGCAACCATTCAATTAGATTATTCATTGATTCAATAGTTTCTGTTTCCGAATCTATATATTGCTTTGACCATCTAGAAACTTGCCTACCAACATAATTTCCTGGCTTTCCAAAATTCTCTAAGCCTATTTCCATGGGATCAACTGTATGAAGTTTAGCCATAGAATCATTCATAGATTCATAAACTCCTCTGGCTTCTTCTTCATCGCTATCTTCCATGGCAGGGTCCCAAAGAACCCTTCCGTCCTTGAATTCCATTAAATAAAACGCGGTCCCAATAACTTCTTCATCTTCACAAAGTGCATAACTTTTTGGAACAGGAACATCTGTTTTGTTGAGAGCTGTTATGACTTGGTATTCTCTATCTACGGCATGAGCAGACTTTAATAATTTTCCAGGTGGTTTTCTTCTAAGCACATAAGATTGACTTGGACTGATAACTTTGTAAGTTGGATTAGACTGACCGCCTTTAAACTCTTCGACTTCTATTTTGCCCTCAAATCCTTCCACATTTTCATGCATATATTCCTCAAGCCTGGAAGCATCAAACTGGTGCCTATCCAAGACCTCCATTGTTCCGGTATTCTCGTCAGTATCGTGAAGTTCATTACTCATAATTTCATAATAAGATAGTTGTAAAAATGATAAAAGGAAAAAATGCAGCTTAGCTAATCGATCTTCCTCCATCAACTTTGATAACTTGGCCGGTTATATATTCTGCACTTGATAGAAATACTGCTACAGAAGAAATATCTCTTGGATCACCTATCCTGCCTAGAGGAACTTTCGCTAACCTGACTTTTTTCTGCTCTTCTGTAAGATCTTCGTCTTCAGGCCATAGTATGGCGCCAGGAGAAATAGCATTGACCCGTATCTCGGGTGCCAATTCCTTTGCTAAGGATTTAGTAATACCTTCCAGGGCAGACTTAGCTCCTGCGTATAGACTAAAGTTTTTTATTCCACTTGGAGCTAATGTATCTGAAATATTAATGACACATCCTTTCCCTTTCATCAAAAAAGGGAGTAGGGCCTGAGTAAGGAATAGAGGCGTTGTAGCATTTGTGGCCATTAAGTCATTCCATTCTTCTACCGAAGCTCCCTTTAGCGGAGTAGGATAGAAGCTAGAAGCATTATTTACTAATACCGCCAAATCATCCGTAATTTTAGCCACCCCTTTTTGCAAGTCCTCTATAGAAGTTAAATTATTAAAATCTGCTTGAAGGATAAAGCAAGAATCACTTCGTATTTCATTTAATTCTTTCTGAATCTCTAAGGCCTTTGAGGCAGAAGAATTATAATGAAAGATAATATTGAAACCTTCATCATGAAAATGTTTACAAGTTGTTTTGCCAATCCTTTTAGCTCCACCAGTTAAAAAAATAAATTTATTTGTCATATTTTTGAAAGATAATTTTCTAGAACTTGCAATCTATCTTCCTGAAGTTTTTTTGCAATCAATTTTCCATTTTTTAGGGCGACTTCGGCTTCTACATTACTTACCAAGTCATAAAGCTTTTCCCAATCAATAGTTATTTTCTGAGTTGAGCTTTTAAAAAATGAAGATGCCTTTTCGGCTCTAAAGAACCTTTCAGGCTTCCTTATCAAGTCACTTTGATGAATTATTTCAAGAATTGAATGAGCAGAGAATGGGGTGGCTTTGAATTTAATCAACAAATCACATATACCAGAGATTTCTATTAATTCTTTTGGGAGATTAAAAGAAGTGTTTATTTCTTGCATATTTTGATTACCAGAAACAAGGACAGCCCATCTTATGGCAATATCCTCAGTTTCTTCTGAAGAATTATTTAGCTCTTCAATATTCATAACTTCAATAGGGCAGACTTCATCTAAAGCGCCTACCTGTTGAAGAATTAAAAAATATATCTCAGGATTTTTTGTAATTAGGGCTTTATGGGTTTCCATCCAAATTCTTTCTTTACTTAGTGTTTTAATTTCACCTGATAAAGAGATTTCTTTCATAGATTCAAGAGTGTCTTTTTCTATCTTAAATTTTAAGAAGTTAAGCTTTGAAGCAAACCGAGCTACTCTTAAAACTCTTAAGGGATCTTCTTTGAAGGACGAAGAGACTTTTCTGATAACTTTATTTTCTATGTCTTTAATGCCGTTATAAGGATCTATTAGTTTTCCTCCTTCATCTTGAGCAATTGCATTAATTGTAAGATCTCTTCTGAGTAGATCTTCTTCAAGGGTTACGGATGAGTCAAATTCAAACTCAAATGCTTTATGTCCTAGTCCAGATTTCCTTTCTTTCCTAGCTAGTGCATATTCTTCTTTACTATCAGGATGCAAAAATACAGGAAAGTCCTTCCCAATTTTTTTATAACCGCTTCTTTTTAAATCATTTTCTGTCCCGCCCACAACAACCCAGTCTCGTTCTAATACCTCTATACCGAGTAATGTATCTCGTACAGCACCACCAACTAAATAAATATTCATAAAACTAATTCAGCTTATCACATGAGAAGATTGTCTTATCTTCTAGTCTTAAGGCCGTCAGTTTATTTCCCCATGCACATCCAGTATCTAGCGCAGAGATATTATTTTTTCCAGTAAAGCCATCTAATGCAGCCCAATGACCGAATAATAAATGATTTTCTTCATTAAGAATTTTGGACTCATACTCAAACCAGGGCTTTAAATTTATTGGCGCATCTATAGTCCTTCCTTTGAATTTTAAGTCTAGAGAGCCATCTTCATCGAAATATCTCATCCGAGTAATATAGTTAATATTTAATCTCAGCCTTTCAATGTCGCTTTTACATTCGTTTGGAAGATTGGGGTAATTGCCAAAAATATTATTTAAAAAATTTTCTGAATTTGCATTTGAAAGATATTTACTAAGTTCTTCTGAGCGCTCAAGAAGATCTTGTTTTGTCCAACTTGGCGGAACTCCAGCATGTGTCATTATGAATTCTATTTCCATGCCATCACTTTTAACTTTCTCAATATGATGGAAGGGTAAGGTCTTCATCCACTCGGCAAGAATAATCAAATCAGAACTTTCTAGGACTTCTTCTAAGGTATCGGATTCAGCTGGACTTCTACTTCCTTCTATAATCCCAAGTAAATGCAAATCATGATTTCCTAGAACAATCTTGCAGTTCTCTCGAATAGAATAGAGATAACTTAAGCATTTAAGTGATTCAGGGCCTCGATTAACAATATCTCCACATAACCATAAAGCGTCCCTATCTTCTCTAAATTCTACTGTAGTTAAAAGTTTCTGAAACTCTTCGAAACAACCTTGTAAGTCACCAATTACATATGTGGACATTAGATCAATACTTTGGCTATCTTTACATAATCTTCTACAGATAAGTTTTCTGGTCTTGATTTAGAATCGATATCTAACTGGACTAACTGATCTTCAGAAAGGATTTTTTGAAGTGATTTACCTATCATTTTTCTTTTATGCATAAATGTAATCTTAGTTACTTCTTGTAATTTAATTGCAATTGGATCATTTAAGCTTCTTCCTTTGATAGGATCAAATCTTATAAATACACTATCAACTTTTGGTTTTGGAGAAAAACTTTCAGGCTCGATCATAAAACAATATTTTGGTTTGGTAAGGTACTGCGTAATGACTGAGATTCTTCCAAAAGTCTTTTTATTGTTTTCAGACACTAATCTATCTCCAAATTCTTTTTGGAACATAAAATGCATATCAGAAAATAATTCTAAATATTTAAAGCTCCAAAGCATGATGGGAGTAGATATATTATATGGAAGATTGCCTATAACCCTCAAACCTCCATCAGAAATCTTATTCGGTTCAAAATCAAGAATGCTTTGATTGTGGAGATAAAAATTATCAAGATGCTCAATCTGAGCTAAATCTCGTAATAGATCTTTATCAATTTCAACAGCATGTATCTCATCTACAGATTTAACTAATCTTTGAGTAATCACTCCTTTGCCTGGACCTATTTCAAGAAATCTATGCGATGAATCAGGATTAACAAATTGAATAATTTGATTAACAACAGAAGTATCAATAAGAAAATTTTGACCTAAGCTCTTCTTGGCTTTAGGCATTTTTTGTTCTGTTACTAATAGAGTGAGCCATTTTCGATGCCGTTAGAAGACTGGTTTCATCTGCCAAGATACTTCCAGCCACATCATAAGCAGTCCCATGATCTACAGAGGTTCTTATAAATGGTAAACCTAACGTTATGTTAACAATTTCTCCAAAACTCATTGTCTTGATAACAGGAAGACCCTGATCATGGAACATTGCTAAAAATGCATCAGCTTTTTCATTGTCCTTCTCTATAAAAGCCGTATCTGCAGAAATAGGTCCAATAATATTTAATCCATTTTTTTTTAAGGTCTCTATTGCTGGACTAATAATCTCTTCTTCTTCTTTACCGATAAATCCCCCGTCACCAGCATGTGGGTTTAAGCCAAGAACCTTAATAAGAG
This sequence comes from uncultured SAR86 cluster bacterium, assembly GCA_938075195.1. Lineage (GTDB taxonomy): Bacteria > Pseudomonadota > Gammaproteobacteria > Magnimaribacterales > Magnimaribacteraceae > Magnimaribacter. The sequence continues at coordinate 33,859 of CALJGK010000050.1, read as the reverse complement.
GCTTTTTAATGTTCCATTGAAGCTTTAATGAATTATCAATAATAGAAATGATTTCAATCAGGAAGTCATGGTTAATGGCTGAGGATACTTCACTCAGAGGGATATGGGTTGAGGCCAAAGCAACTTTCATGTTTTCATTGACCAGCATCATTACAACTTTATCGACATTGGACATTCTGGCTAATTCCTCTGTATGACCTGTAAAAGGTATACCACCTTTGTTAATGACCTCTTTATTAATTGGGCATGTGACTATCGCATCAAATTCTTTTGATATCGTCCTTTCAACAGACTCTTTAAATAAACTAATAGTGTACTGTGCTGAAAGAGAAGAGGGTGTTCCCGGAATAATATCCCCTCCTATAGGCTGATCAACCATCCACAGACTATTATGAGTTAAATCATTAACGTCTTCTCCGTCATAGACTTGTATATCTGCATCAATTTCTAGTAACTTGGCTCTATCCTTAAAGAGGCCAATGTTCCCAAAGATGACCGGGAAATAAGGTTGTATATTTCTTGATCCAAAAGCCTTGATACAAATATCAGGTCCTATTCCAGCTGGATCTCCTGAAGAGACAGCTATTTTGGTCATGTGGTAAGTTTTATATCAACATAGGCTTCTGCCCTCAATTCAATGAGAGTACTTTGAAGCTCTTGCTCAAATTTTCTCTTGAAAATGATTTGATAGGCTCTATTTTTTTGCTCTTCTTGACTTACGTCTTCATTTCTTCGATCCATTGCCTCGATGATATGCCAGCCAAAAGAAGATTGAACTGGTTCAGATATTTTCCCAATTTCAGTTGCATTTAATGTCTTTTCAAAAATAGGATCATAGTCACCTGGATTACTCCATCCAAGCTCACCACCATCCATCTTCGATCCAGGATCTTCAGAGAATTGTCTTGCAAGTTGTTTGAAGTCTTCTCCATTGGTCAGTCTTTCGTAGATGTCATTAATTAATTCTTCCGCTTGATTTTCTGTTCTGATCTCTGAAGGTTGGACTAATATATGTCTTGCTAAAGTTTGATCTAAAAATTTAACTGTATTTCCTCTCTTATCGGTCAGTTTTAGTATATGGAAACCTGCACCACTTCTTAGAGGTTGAGCTACTTCTCCAACCTTGAGTTCAGTCACCACATTTGCAAAAAGACTAGGTAATTCAGCAGCGGTTCTCCAGCCCAAAAAACCTCCCTCTAATGCCTCTTGGCCCGATGAATAAGATGCAGCAAGTTTTTCAAAACTTTCATCGCCTTCTAATCTAGTAATTAAATTATTAGCTTCATCTTTGATTTCTTCTATTTGCTGCTCAGTTAATCCACTCTTCACTGAAAGCAGAATATGTTGAACATTATATTGCTCAGCAAGTTGAGATTTACCCTCCTCTGAATTGATGAAGTTTTCTATTTCTTGCTCGGATATATCTACCTTTCCTCCAACTCTTCCTCTTTGTACCCTTTGAATAATAAGTTCTTTCTTTATAGTGTCTCTAAAAGATTTATAAGAGGTGCCTTCGGCTTCTAACTTTAGTCTAAAATCCTCTAAACTGAGATTATTCTGAGAAGAGACTCTTGAAAGAGTCTGATTTAATTCTGAATCACTTATTTTAATGCCAGCTCTATCAGCTAGTTGCAATTGTATTTCTTCAATTATTAATCTATCGAGAACTTGCTCTTCAAGCAGATTGATAGGCGGCAGCTCAGTTGTATCGCTTTTTAATCGGATAAGAATTTCTTCAACTCTAGAGTTAAGCTGTGATTCCATTATGACGCCTGAGTCTACAACGGCTACGACTCTATCAATCAACTCTATTTTAGAAAAAATATTCATTGAAGCTAAAAGTGATACTAGTAATACAAAGATGTTTTTCCTAGTCCAAAATGATGTTTTGAGTATATTTAGTTGATTCATATACGCTATTGTCTTCTTTTTTTTACTTCTTGCAATTATTGGAATTTTCTTGAGCTTAATACATCTGATATTCTCTTCCCGAATCTACCCAATTCAACCAATTCAAAGAAGAAATACAGGTTATCTCTTTCTCTTTCTGGCAATCTACCACTTTCAAAAATCTTTATTCTTTCTTCGGCGCTTGAGGCAATGAAGAAGTCCTGATCTTGCCATTTTCTCTTCATAACACCAATTTTTAAACAACAATTTGCATATTCAATTCCATAGGATAAATCTCTAGATAGGCTAATATTTTCATCTCTAGATACTTTTCCAAAAAAAGATAAGTTATCAGAAAGTTTCCATTGAGTGATTAATTCGATTTGATTGATAGAGTCATCTTCTTTTGACCATGGGGATTCATTTAAGTATTGCGCATTTCTTTTAAAGACTGAACGAAGTTCTATTCGCTTTTTTTCTTCTGGAACGTAGCTCACTCCAATAGAACTTCTAAGCATCTTGTCTAGATCAGAATCTATTTCAAAAGAGCTATTGAGCTTTAAGGTATCTGTAAGGTTAGTTTTGAATTCCGTAACGAAAGAAGAATCCTTGTCATCATAGTCAGTAAGATTCTTTTCCTTATTATTGAAGAATGCTCTCCCAAAAGAAAAATATCTTTGATGTCCAGAAAGAGAATTGAAGAAATTATGTTCAATACCAAGGACTAGCCTACTTTCTTCTAAAAAAAGATCAGATCCTGAATACCAATTTCTTTTGAATAATGTATCAAAGTTCAAATTAAGAAGTTTTGAATCTACATTAGCATCTATAGTATTTTGACCATCTATCCAAATGGCCTTAAATATGGGATTAAATGTGCTGAAAGTAGTTTTTGTGCGCTTATCCATAAAGATCTTATGGGTAAACTCTGCCCAGTTATGAGAGTTATCAATAGAATTATTTCCAGTCTGGTGGTTAGTCTTTTTTCTTCCAACCTCTAATGAACTCGCAGAAGAGAACTTAGATCTATGTATTAAAATAGATGGCTGTACAGATATTCTTTTTAGATTTCTGTGTCTTTCAATGGGATTATATGAATCATCAAAGGAAAACTTCGAATAGTCAGTTCGGAGCTTGAATTTCATTTGGCTGAATTGTTTTTCGAAATCAATGTTCAAGCTTGGTTGCGTATTATAGTCATTCGAGGAGAATGGATTAAGATTGTGATATTTGTTGACTGATCCTTGAAGCTTTAAGTTCTTAGTATTCCATCTAAGCAAAATATTTCTAACTAAATAATCTTTCTGCTGTGTGCCTATGATATTGTCATCAAGGTCTTCAAAATATAAGTCATCACTGGCTTGTTCGGTATTTATTTTTAGAAATAGATTAGTACCTAACTTAGACATATTTGTTAATTTTGCTGCCCATCGTTTTCCATCAAGACCTGTTTTATCAATAAATTTTTTATCTTTACCAAAGTGAGAATAAGAAATAACTCCTTTTGAAGATTTAGTCAGATATCTTGCCTCTGAGCTAATCCCAAGACCTCTTTCTTGTATATAGCGAGGAGCGACTGTTACATCATAGTTAGGGGCCAGACTGAAGAAATAAGGCAAGGAAAGGTCAAGGCCATCATCACCTTGTTTGATGGATGGAGAAAGAAATCCAGAAGTTTTTTCTTTCCCAATAACTGTTCTGACAAAAGGTAAATAGAAAATAGAATGTTTATTTACTTTAAGGCTGACATTTCTAATAACAGCATTTTCACCCTGATCTACAACGGAAATTTTTTCTGCGATGAGGTCCCAAGACAAACTTTCCTTTTCACAGCTAGATATTGATACATTAAGTAATTCAATATCACTGTTGGGATTTATATTTATATGTTGTGCTTCACCAAAAGCCTTCTCCATGAATTTAAAACTAGAACCTTTTAAATAAAATTCTTGTTTAAAGAAATCTGCTTTCATTACCTCTGCATTTATCTTTAGATTCTTTGAAAGAGCCCTTATGTTTCCATTTAAATTTATTACTTGTTTAGTTCGGTCATAGGTGGCTTCATCGGCCCAAAGATCCATAACATCAGTTTTTATAATGACATTACCTTTTAGGCTTAGAATATCGTCATCCAGAGACTTAATTATTTGGGCATTTATTGATTTTATTTCCAAATCGTTAGCTTCACTAGCATGAAGGAAAAAGGGGATAGAAATGATTAGATAACCAATTAAGAACTGGATAAAAGGGTATTCTTTGGACATATTACCCATTAGAGTGTGTAAAACATAAATTGTTCCATAAACTTATTCAAGATCATAATTGAATATCGGGATAAATTACTAGATATAAGGTCAAATCATTATGACACAGCTAAAAGATGACTTATTGAATTGGGTGATTTCAGAAGCATACAATTTAGGATTTTCTGAGGTCGAAAGTATAGTTCCGCTTCGTGAGCAGGCTAGTTTAAGAAATTATTTTAGGATTAAGACAGATATAGGTTCTTATGTAGGAGTGATTTCTGATCCAGAGTCTGACATGAATTTGGTGTTTACAAACTATTCAAAATTCTTCATAGAAAATAATATAAAAGTTCCTAGGGTAGAAGCGCACAACCATCAGAAGGGTTTTTTATTATTGGAAGACTTTGGGGACAAAGTATTGCAGCTTGAAATCAATACTTTAAATATAGATAGTTTTATTCAGTCTGCATTAAAGCAAATAGCTTTGATTCAGGAATGTGAATCCCCTAGAGGTGCGTTCGAGTTGTCTGAGGTGACATTAATTGACCAAATGTATCTTTTTGAGCATTGGCTTTTAGGTGAATTGATTAACTTTAAACTTTCAGGGAATGAAAAGAAGATAATCGATAATGCTTATAAGGTCATCTCTAAAGAGTGCATGAGCCAAGAGCAATATTTATGCCATTTTGATTTTGAATTTAGAAATCTGATGCTCCTAAATGATGGGGCAATAGGTATCCTAGATTTTCAGGATTTATGCAAAGGTCCTTATGCCTTAGATCTAGTATCCATATTAAAGGATATAGAAAACCCTTTAACCAAGGATCAAATTCAAATTTATTTAAATTTTTTCTGCGAACTCGCTCAAGTCCCAAAAACTATCAGCAGGAAAGCCCTTAGTGATTTAATTAGAGATGTTGATTTTGCAGGTTTTCAACGTCAACTGAGGATATTGGGAACACTATCAAGACTTCATATAAGAGATAAAAAATCTTTTAGACTTAATGACTTGATTCAAACACTAGACTTCTTAATAGATGATTCCAAAAAATATCATCAGCTCGATGAGTTTAATCATTTACTTATAGGTAAAGTTAAACCCAAGCTTATTGCAGCTCTAAAGGATATCAAATGAAAGCTTTTTTATTGGCAGCAGGTAGAGGCAAGAGACTGCTGCCTTTCACTCTTGATAATCCGAAACCTCTCATTAAGATTGGCGGCCTTTCTCTTATTGAAAGAAATATAGAGAAACTAAAAAAATGTAAGGTTGATGAAGTCGTTATAAATCTTCATCATTTTGGAGAAAAGATAATAGATTTATTGGGAGATGGATCTAGATTTGATATTAAAATTTCATATTCCATTGAAGAAAAGCTTCTAGGTACTGGGGGTGGGATTTTAAATTCAATTCATCATTTCTCTGATCCTTTTATTGTCCTAAGCGCTGATACTTGGACTGACTTTAATCTTGAGAATCTTGAGCTTAAAGATAACGCACTAGCGCACATGATTTTGATTCCTAATCCTGCAAATAATCCAGATGGTGATGTATATTTTGAAGAAAATCTTGTTAAGGAGAAGGGCTCAGGACTCAAATATACCTTTTCAGGATTATCAATACTTTCACCAGAACTGTTTTATGATTTTAAGCTGGAAGAGAAAGGTCTTTGGCAAGATATCTTAAAGCCAGCGTCAAATAAAAATCTTGTTACAGGGCAAATTTATGAAGGTAAATTTGAAAATCTCAATACATTAGAAGATGTTGAAAGATTAGACGGTTTAATGGACGAGGAGTAAACTTGCTGCATTATGAGCACTAATGATTACATAATTGCGCCTTCAATTCTTTCTGCTGACTTTGCTCGTCTTGGTGAAGATGCAAAGCTAGTGCTGGATTCCGGAGCAGATTGGATCCATTTTGATGTAATGGATAATCATTATGTTCCCAATTTAACTATTGGACCTATGGTATGCAGGGCTCTCAGAGATTATGGAATTAAAGCCACTATCGATACTCACCTTATGGTTAAACCAGTGGATGGCCTCATTGAAAGTTTTGCTGATGCAGGTGCTACTTATATAACTTTTCATCCCGAGGCGTCAGATCATGTTGGTAAATCCATCGAACTGATTAAATCTCATGAATGCAAGGCTGGTTTAGTTCTCAATCCTGCCACTCCACTGAGTGTTCTAGAGGAATATATAGATGAATTAGATATGGTTTTATTGATGTCTGTTAATCCTGGATTTGGAGGTCAAAAATTTATAGATTCTGTGTTGAATAAGATATCTCAAGCCAGAACATTGATTAATAAAACTAATAAAGATATTAGGCTTGAAGTTGACGGCGGAATAACCCTTGAAAACATCTCGGAAGTTGCCTTAGCGGGAGCAGACACATTTGTTGCTGGCTCTGCAATATTCAGTCAATCTGATTATTCAAAGGTTATAAAACAGATGAGATCTAATCTAGAGTCTGGCTAGAAAATTGGATACACAAACTAAAATACCTGTTTCGAGAGAAATACTAGTTGATATGGAGACTCCCTTGAGTGTCTATAGAAAATTGGCAAATTGCTCCTATAGTTATCTTTTTGAATCTGTAGAAGGAGGGGAGAAGTGGGCTAGATATTCTCTTATAGGGCTTAAGGCCAATAGGGTTATTAAAATTATCAACAATACAATACAGATTCACCAGGATGGCAAATTAGCTGAAAGTTTTTTAGCTGAAAATCCTCTAGATTATATTGATGAATTGCAAAAAAATTACACCTTAGAAGAAGATCCAAATTTGCCCAAGTTTAACGGAGGTCTGGTTGGTTACTTTTCTTATGACTGTGTAAGATATATCGAACCAAAATTATCTGAAACAGCTCCTCCTGACACTTTAGGAACTCCGGATGCTTTATTTATGATTTCCGAAGAAGTTGCTGTTTTCGATAATCTAAAGAATAAGCTTCATTTGATAATTCTAATCAACTCAAAAGAAGAGATGGAATCTGCAAATCAGCGCCTCGATGCGTTGGAAGAAAAGTTGAGAGAACCTCTTGGCTATCAAGATTTCAAGAAACCAGAAAAGAGTATCAGTGAATCTGATTTTATATCTGGATTTGGTGAGCAAGACTTTAAGAAGTCTGTCCTTAAAGCAAAAGAATACATCGAAGAAGGTGATATTATGCAAGTGGTATGCTCTCAAAGGATGTCTCTTCCTTTTACCGCAGATCCCGTTGCCCTTTACCGATCAATCAGACAATTAAATCCTTCTCCTTATATGTATTATCTTAATTTAGATGATTTCCACATCGTAGGCTCGTCGCCAGAAATCTTGGCAAGACTGGAAGATAATAAGGTTACTGTTAGGCCCATTGCAGGTACAAGAAGAAGAGGTAAGGATGCCAAGGATGATATGGCCATGGAGAAGGAGATGGTTAATGACCCTAAAGAAATTGCTGAACACTTGATGCTGATCGATCTAGGAAGAAATGACGTTGGTAAAATTGCTAAACCGGGTTCAGTTGAGGTTACAGAAAAATTTGGAGTGGAGCGCTATAGTCATGTTATGCATATGGTGTCTAATGTAGAAGCAGAATTACAAGATCATTCATCAGCTATAGATTTATTTAAGGCTACATTCCCCGCTGGAACAGTTTCAGGTGCGCCTAAAATTAGGGCAATGGAAATTATTGATGAATTTGAACCAGTTAAAAGGGGAATTTATGGGGGTGCAATAGGCTATCTGTCTTGGCAAGGAAATATGGATATGGCTATAGCGATTCGAACAGCAGTTATAAAGGATGAAGTCCTGTATATCCAAGCAGGTGGAGGCTGGGTCGCAGATTCTATCCCCGAACTTGAGTGGAAGGAATCACTTAACAAAGGCAGGGCTATTTTCAAGGCGGCTGAATTAGTGCAAGAAAAATTGGAGGGTTGAAATGTTATTGATGATTGATAACTATGACTCTTTTACTTATAACCTGGTTCAGTATTTTTATGAAATGAATCAAGAAGTAGAGGTTTATAGAAATGATCAGATTAGTCTTTCAGAGATCAAAAATAAGTCTCCAGATTTCTTAGTGATTTCTCCAGGTCCATGTACTCCTAAAGAAGCGGGAATCTCTATTGAGGTAATAAATAAATTTTCAGGTGAAATTCCAATATTAGGCGTTTGTTTGGGACATCAGTCTATAGGGGCAGCATATGGAGCTAAGATCATAAAGGCCAAAGAGGTCATGCATGGAAAAATTTCAAAAATTACACATAATGGACAGGGTATATTCTCTTCTGTGGCAGAGGACTTTCTTGCTACTCGTTATCATTCCTTGATCATAGATGAAAATTCATTGTCAAAAGATTTTGAAATAACAGCTAGATCTGAAGATGGAACAATAATGGCCATTCAACATAAGACTCAACAAGTCACTGGTATGCAATTTCATCCAGAATCTATAGCAACAGAATATGGTAAGGTCATGCTAAATAATTTTTTGGAAATGAATTTAAGATGAATATACAACAAGGTATAAGCTTAGTTGTCTCAAACAGAAATCTTGAAAAGGAGGAGATGGCAGAGGTCATGCTTCAAATTTTAAAAGGCGAGGCTACTGATGCCCAGATAGGAGCTTTTCTAATTGGCCTTTCAATGAAAGGAGAGACTGTTGAAGAAGTTCTGGGTGCGGTTGATGTCATGAGAAAATTATCAGCTAAAGTTGAGACAAATATTCCTAACTTAGTTGACACCTGTGGAACAGGAGGCTCTGGAATAGGAATTTTTAATGTATCTACGACCTCTGCATTTATAGCCTCTTCTTGTGGAGCAAAAATTGCCAAACACGGAAATAGGTCCGCCACAAGAAAAAGTGGGAGCGCAGATATTCTAGAGGAAGCTGGCGTATCTCTTAATCTCACGCCTTCTCAGGTTTCAGATTGTATAGAGGAAGTTGGCCTCGGTTTTATGTTTGCCCCTGCGCATCATAATGCAATGAAATATGTTGTTGGACCAAGAAAAGAAATAGCTCAAAAAAGTATTTTTAATGTTCTAGGTCCTTTAACTAATCCTGCCTCTGCAAAACGGCAGGTTATGGGTGTTTATGATAAGCAATGGATGGTGCCTATAGCTACTGTTTTAAAAGAGCTTGGTAGTGAACATGTGATGATTGTTCATTCTGAAGACGGGCTAGATGAAATTAGTATTGCAGCTCCTACTTATGTCGCAGAATTAAAAGATGGAAAGATCGCCGAATATAAAATTTGTCCTGAAGAATTAGGTTTTGAAACTAGTTCCTTAGAGGAACTTATAGTGAACTCTCCCAAAGAAAGTTTAGACCTGGCTCGACTGGCGCTGAGCGGTGGTCATCGGGAAGCAAGTGCTATGGTATCTATGACTGCTGGCGCTGCCCTCTATGTTGCAGGTATTTCTGGTTCACTTGTGTCTGGTGTCAATATTGCAAAAACATGCATAAGCGAAGGCAATGGATTAAATAAATTAAATCAACTTATTGAGTTTACCTCTCAGTTGTAATGCAAAGTTACCTGGATAAAATAATAGAGACTAAGGTCTTGGTTGTAGCCGAACAAAAGGCTCAAGAAAGTCTGAAAGAAATCCTCTCTAAAGCATCAGACTCGTCACCTCCTAAGGGCTTTATAGATGCAATTAGAAAAAGAGATCAACAAGGATTGGTTTCTGTTATTGCGGAAATCAAGAAAGCATCTCCCAGTAAGGGCATTATAAGAAAGAATTTTTTACCTGAAGAGATTGCTCGACAATATGAGAGAAAAAATGCAACTTGTCTTAGTGTTTTAACGGATGAAGAGTATTTTCAAGGTTCATTAAATTATTTAGAAAGTGTCAGAGCGACTGTCAATTTACCGCTCTTGAGAAAAGATTTTACGATTGATGAGTATCAAATCTATCAAAGTAAGGCATACGGTGCAGATTGCATTTTGCTTATTGCCTCTGTATTAACAGATACTCAGTTGCAAGATTATAAAGAAATTGCTGAAAGTATTGGTCTAGATGTTCTTGTAGAAATCCACAATAAAGATGAACTAAGACGAATTGCACCAATAGATTTCTCTCTTATAGGTATAAATAACAGGAACCTCAGCACATTTGAAGTAGACCTAATTACAACTAAAGAACTGTCTTCAGAAATTGAAGATAAGTTGGTAGTTTCAGAAAGTGGAATTAAAACGAATGAAGATATTGATAAGATTTTATCTTTTGGAGTGCTTAATTTTCTTGTAGGTGAGTCCTTTATGAGAGCTGAAGATCCGGGTGAGGCTTTAGAAAAACTATTTTTTTAAAAAAAATTAATGTTAGAAATTACTATAGCCTTAGTCTACGAATACAAAATCATAGCTTTAATAACAGGAATTCTATTCGCCTTCGTTTCAATACAGCGAATCAAAGAATATAAAAATGATAAATATAAAGACGTGGAGAAGTAAAAATGTTGATAGTTACTACATTTGATATTCCTGGAAGGGAGATTTCTAGGACTTTAGGGATTGTTAAAGGCAATACAATTCGAGCTAGGCATGTAGGTAAGGACATAATCGCAGCCCTTAGAGGGATAGTTGGTGGTGAACTTCATGAATATACAAAGCTTTTGGCTGAAAGCAGGGAGCAAGCCATAGACAGAATGATTCAAGATGCCGAACGTCTTGGCGCTAATGCAATAATTGGCCTATCTTTTACTACTTCTGTGATTTCACAGGGAGCAGCAGAGCTTATGGCCTACGGGACAGCTGTGGTAATAAAAGAAGAAAGCCAAGATTGAGTCTTGGCTTTCTTTTTCTATATTATGAAATAGAAGAAATGAATATTTCTTCTAGTTTGAAATTAATCTCTTGGCTTAGCTTCGTTTACTCTTAAATCTCTGCCGCCAAAATCAGTTCCGTCAAGAGCTTCTATTGCTGCTTGACCTGCTTCTTTTGATTCCATCTCTACAAATCCGAAACCTTTAGATCGACCGGAGTGACCTTCAGTAATAATTCTGACCGCTTTGACGCTTCCATATTGTCCAAAATGAGCTTCTAAGTCTTCCTCAGAAGTTGTCCAGGCAATGTTTCCAACGTATATATTCATCTATTTTCCTTTTCTAAAAACCGTAACACTATTGTTACGCGCGCAACTATACCTGTGTCTATCTAATTATCAATAAGTAATTTAATAAATTAAAATTAGTCAAATGTAGTAACTTGTTTTGGTCATCACCTTTGCAATGAGTGACATAACCATCTTGAGACCTTCTGGCAAGTTTTCTGCACCTGATTCTAGAGCTTCTTCACTATGTTTAGATTCATCAATTTGCATTTGTTCTAAGATCGCTGCGGTTTTTTTATCATTTAAAGACAGATCATCTAAATGACCTTCAAGATGCTTAACAACTTGTTCTTCTGTTTCATGAACGAATCCTAAACTCCATTTATCTCCAGCAAGGCCTGCAGCGGCACCCATTCCAAATGAAAGTGCATACCAGGCTGGATTCAATAGACTCGGACGTTCGTTCAATTCTTCAAGTCTCTTATTGCACCAAGACAGATGATCGAGTTCTTCTTGTGCAGCATGGTCCATCTTCTCTCTAGTTCCTTCAAGTTTAGCAGTCATAGCCTGGCCTCTATAAAGACCTTGGGCGGCTACTTCTCCCGAATGATTAACTCTCATAAGATTTGCGGAATGACTTCTTTCAATTTCACTTAAATTATCTTCATTGATGCCATGCGCGGGATATCTTCTATTTTCTTTTTGATAGTTGTGTAAAGAAAATTTAATTCCTTTATCTACTTCACATATAATCTGGTCAACTAAGTTCATTTGATTCTCTTTCAACTGCTTTATAACCTATATCTTTTCTATAGTACGCATCTTCCCATTCAATTTTGGAAACAGCATCATAGGCTTTCTTTTGAGCCGATTCTACAGATTCTCCGAGAGTTGTTATACATAAAACTCTACCCCCATTTGATTTTACCAATCCAGAATCTATTTTTGTACCCGCATGAAAAACCTTAAGATCATCTGTTTCTAGAGGAATATTTCTGATTGGCTTATTTTTTTCGTATTGAAATGGATAACCTCTAGATGCCATCACAACACCTATGGCCTTTCTTTTATCCCATTCAAGTTTCTCATTTTTAAGATTTAGATCACAAGCTTTATCACATATTTCAGCTAAGTCAGATTTTAGTCTCATCATTATTGGCTGTGTTTCAGGATCGCCAAATCTACAATTGAATTCAAGAACTTTTAAACGATTTTCTTTATCTATCATCATTCCTGCGTATAGGAATCCGCAGTATTGATAACCTTCTTTCCTTATACCTTCTAGGGTGGGGTAGATAACTTGATTCATAATTTTATTATGAATAACTTCATCCACTATCGGTGCTGGAGAATAGGCACCCATTCCTCCAGTGTTTGGTCCTAAGTCCATTTCATCTCTTGCTTTATGGTCTTGTGATGAGGCGAATGGTATAGCAGTGACCCCGTCAGTAATAACTATGAAACTAGCTTCTTCACCTTCAAGGTACTCTTCAATTACAATTTTTTTCCCTGCTTTTCCAAAGATTTCAGATTTCAGGGATTGATTGATAGCATTTGTAGCTTCTTCTAACGTTAAAGCTATTGTTACTCCTTTTCCAGCAGCAAGCCCATCAGCTTTAATTACTATGGGACAGCCTGCTTTTTTAACAAACTCAATCGCTTTAGTTGCATCTGTGAATGTCTGATATTCTGCGGTAGGTATATTATTCTTTTGAAGAAAATCTTTCATGAATTCTTTTGAACCTTCTAGTTGAGATGCATCCTTAGAAGGACCAAAACACTTCAAACCTAGTGCTTGAAATTTATCAGTAATTCCATGCACCAAGGGATCTTCTGGTCCTATAATCGTGAGATCGATTTGCTCTTTCATGGCAAAGCTCGCAAGCTCATTTATATCATCAGACTTTATATTAATATTTGTTAGGAGGGCTTCTTGTTCTGTACCACCATTTCCCGGTGCTACATAAACTTTAGTTACTTTAGGGCTCTGTGCTATTTTCCAGGATAGAGCATGTTCTCTCCCGCCTTCTCCAACAACCAGAACCCTCATTTAGTTAGTGTCTAAAGTGTCGTATGCCAGTAAAAAGCATGGCCATATTGGCTTCATTTGCAGCATCAATAACTTCTTGATCTCTCATAGATCCTCCAGGCTGTATAACTGAAGTGATACCAATTTTTGCTGCAGCATCTATACCATCTCTAAATGGAAAAAAGGCATCTGAAGCCATACTACATCCTTGAGTTTCAAAACCTCTTTCTAGTGCTTTTGATGCAGCTATTTTTGCACTATCAATTCGGCTCATTTGGCCTGCTCCTATGCCAATAGTTTGATTATCTCTTGTATAGACTATTGCGTTAGACTTAACATATTTACAAACTTTCCAAGCAAATAAACAATTATTTATTTCTTCATCTGTGGGCAGGCGAGTTGAAACAATTTTCAAATCTTCTCTTGATAGACCCGCAATATCATTATCTTGGATCAAGAGGCCGCCACTTACACTAAGAATTTTAGAACCGCTATCTAAATCTCCTAGCTTTTTTGTATCAAGTAATCTGATATTTTCTTTTGTGGAAATTATGTTGCGAGCACCTTGACTCACCCCAGGTGCAATAATCACTTCTACGAACTGGTTATCAATTATCTGTTTTGAAGTTTCTTCATCCAATTCACCATTGAAAGCAATGATTCCTCCAAATGCTGAAGTTTCATCTGAAGAAAAGGCTCTTTCATAAGCTTCCTTCAAAGATTTTCCTAACGCTATTCCACATGGATTTGCGTGTTTAACAATGACACAAGCGGGTTCAGAAAAATTTTTAACGCACTCATATGCTGCATCAGTGTCTGCAATATTATTGTACGATAATTCCTTACCTTGTAATTGTTCAGCAGAAGAGATACTGCTAACTCCTAATTGGCCTGGATCGATATAGAATGCAGCTGATTGGTGAGGGTTTTCACCATATCGGAGTTCTTGTTTGAGCTCATATTTGCCAAATAAATATTGAGGAATCTTCTCTTCTTGTTGATTAAGATAGCTCGATATAGCGGCATCATAGTTTGCAGTATGGCTAAAGGCCTTTGCTGCTAACTCTCTTCTAGTTTTAAATGTAAGTGATCCATCATTTTCAGATAGTTCTTTTAAAACATCATCATAGTTATTTGGTTCAACCACTACTCCCACGTAAAGATTATTTTTGGCAGCAGACCTGACCATGCTAGGACCGCCGATATCAATATTTTCTATAGCAATCTCTCGAGTTGTTTCTTTTTTGGATATCGTCTCTACGAATGGATAAAGATTTACTACCACAAGATCAATTTCTTTAATGCCATTATCAGTCATGACTTGTTGATCAATCTCTCTTCTCGCCAATATTCCACCATGTACTTTTGGATGAAGAGTTTTAACTCTTCCGTCCATGATCTCAGGAAAGCCAGTATGTTGAGATATGTCTATGGCACCGATTCCAGAGTCTTGTAATGTCTTCAGAGTTCCGCCTGTAGAGATAATCTCTACTCCGTAGTCATCAAATAAGGATCTGCAAAAGTCGACTATCCCTTCTTTGTTTGAGACGCTGACTAAGGCTCTTTTGATTTTTGGGTTGGCAATTTGAGCCATACTTAAATTAGAGTAATTTATGTTCCTTGAGTTTAGTTCTAAGGGTGCCTCTATTGATACCTAAAATCTGACTAGCCTTGGATTGGTTATCATTGCATTCTCGCATGACAATTTCTAGAAGCGGAAGTTCAACCTCTTTAAGAACCATATTGTAAATGTCACTTGCTCTTTCACCATCCAGCTCTTTGAAATACTTCCTCATGCTTTTAGACACTTGGTGACTAAGCTGCCTTCCTTCGCCGTTGAATTTCTTTTTATTTTTTTGAGCCACTTGGTTGAATTTTAGTCAGTTATTATTTTAAAAATGGATTATGAATAATACCCAACAAATTTAATCTTTCAAGAAGTTTAGGAAAATTTGTTGCTCATTGAATAATAGTGGCTAACTCATCTCTTTTTCATTGACTGCACCTGAATAGATTTGATGTTTTAATATAGGTGTTTTGATTGAGAATATGAATTACACAAGAACTTTTTTAGAAGATAGCTATCATAAAGATAAGATAATTTCTTTAGATAAGAAATTATTTCATCATGAATTAAACGTCCTTAGAAAAAAGGAGGGCGATAGATTTATCATCTTTGATGGTAAAGGGGGTTCTGGAATAACAGAGATAATAGAGTTGAATAGGAAAAATTTTATTATAAAAATTATTGAACTATTTGAACCTTCTTTTAGGGAGGGACTTGATATTGATTTAGGACAATCTTTAATCAAGAACGACCCATTTAATTTTTCTTTGCAAAAGGCTACGGAATTGGGGGTTAAGAAATTTTCACCAATCATTTCAGAAAGAGTTGTTGTAAAAAGAGACCAATTCTCCGAAAAGTCTAGAATGGAAAAGTGGAAACAAATTGCCAAAGGTGCATGTGAGCAATGTGGAGAAAATTGGATACCTGAGATTGCCTCACCAACAGGAATTAAGGAGTGGTCTAAGTCGAGTGATGCTGAAACTAAAATAGTTCTTTTTCCTGATGCAAAAGATAAATTATCCGATGTTAAAATTTCTAAAAGTATTTCAATTGCCATTGGGCCGGAAGGAGACTTTACTGGAGAGGAAGTAGAGTGCTTAAAAGAATCTGGATTCTTACCTGTTACTATAGGCAAACGTATCCTGCGGGCTGAAACAGCGGCAATATCTGTTGTGAGTGCTTTAAGGTACGGAGTAAAAGAATTTTAATTATAAAAAATCAGGATTAGAGATGAAATTAGGCGTTGTTATGGATCCTATAGAGACTATAAATTTCAAAAAGGATAGTACTTTGGCGATGATGTTAGAGGCTCAAGATAAAGGTCATGAAATCTTCTACATGACTCCAGATTCATTATTTATTAATTCAGGAGTTGCCTTTTCAAACCTGGCAAATATTGAAGTCAGAAATGACCCATCTGATTGGTTTTCCCTAGGCGAGATTTCTCCTATGGATCTTTCGCATCTTGATGCAATTTTGATGCGTCAAGATCCCCCTTTCAACTCTGAATACATCTATAACACTTATGTCTTGGAAATGGCTTCGAGGCTAGGTGTTCATGTGTTTAATAATCCCAAAAGCTTAAGAGACTGTAATGAGAAAGTCTTTGCAACTGAGTTCCCTCAATGCTGCACGAAACATCTTGTAACCAGCAAAAAAGAACTTTTAAAGGACTTTGTAGAAGAATATAAAGATACAGTAATCAAGCCTTTGGACGGTATGGGAGGAGCTTCAATTTTTCGATTAAAAAAAAGTGATCCAAATCTTAGTGTAATTCTAGAGACCATAACAAATCACTTTACTCAGAAAGTCATGATTCAAGAATACATCCCTGAAATTTTAGAGGGTGATAAACGTATTTTGGTGATTAACGGTAAGCCAATGGGCGCAGCGATTGCAAGAATACCGGCACAAGGTGAACTGAGGGGCAATCTGGCCGCTGGAGCATCTGCAGTAGCTAAATCTCTCTCAGACAGAGATTTGTGGATATGCGAACAGGTTGCTCCTGCGTTAGTTGAAAAAGGTCTTCTGCTTGTTGGTTTAGATATTATCGGTGATTATTTAACTGAAGTTAACGTAACTAGCCCAACTTGCTTTAAAGAGTACAAAGATTTATGCGATATTGATGTAGCTAAAATCTTTATAGAATCAGTTGAAGCATTAGCTACATGAGCAAAAGTTTTCCAAGGGTAGTAATGGCTTTTGATTTTGGACTTAAAAATATTGGTATTGCTATAGGTCAAGAAATCACAAGAACTGCTTCTACTTTTTATTCATTAAAGGCTATTGATGGCCAGCCCCATTGGGCTGAGTTGGATGACATCGTAGAAGACTGGAAGCCTGGCCTATTTGTTGTTGGCGATCCATTCAATATGGATGGCTCAAGGAGCAAAATACAAGACCTATCAGATAGATTCTCAAATTCACTCAATAAAAGATATGATATAACTATTGAAAAGTCTGACGAAAGATTGACGAGCAGAGAGGCAACGGAGAGATTAGAGTCTCCTAAAATTGGAACTAAAGATTCTACTAATAAACACAGTATATCTGCTCAGATAATTCTTGAAGACTGGTTTAGGAGTAATGCTTAGTGTCTGGATCCATCCCACAAGATTTTATTAGAGATATTGTCGATACAACCGATATTGTTTCTCTAGTAGATGCCTATCTACCCCTAAAAAGAAAAGGGAAAGACCATTGGGGCATCTGTCCATTTTGTGAAGATGGAAAGAATCCATCATTCAGTGTCAGTGAGCAAAAACAGTTTTACTATTGCTTTAAGTGTAGAGCAACAGGAAACGTAATTGGTTTTTTGCAATCCCATCAAGGATTTGATTTTATAGAATCAATTGAAGCTCTCGCAACTAGGGCAGGGATGGAAGTGCCTTATGAAAATGCCGGCTCTTCAAGTAATGAAAAGAGTCCCATTTATGATGCTTTGAAGTTTGCTACAGAGATATTTGAAAAAAATCTATCTAATTCAGATAATGCAGAACATGTCAGAAATTACATAACTAAAGAAAGAAAGATATCACCAGAGGTCACCAAGAAATTTTCTATTGGATATGCGACCAAGTCTTGGGATGCCCTATCAAATGAAATGTTGAAGTCTGGAGTAGACGAAGAGATGCTCATTAAGGCCGGATTGGCAAAAAAAAATAAAGACGGAAAATTATTTGATGTTTTTAGGGATCGATTAATGTTTCCAATCAAAGATCGAAAGGGGAGAGTAGTAGGTTTCGGAGGGAGAGTCATGAATCCCGATGACCAACCTAAATATCTTAATACTGGTGATACTCCAATTTTTCAAAAGAGTAGAGAGCTGTATGGTTTTCACGAAACTCTGGAGTTCAGAAAAGACCTCAGTGAAATATTTGTTGTTGAGGGCTACATGGATACTATAGCCATGTATGAGCATGACATGAAAAATTCTGTAGCAACTTTAGGCATAGCAACGAATAGATTTCACATTCAAAAATTACTTCAAATAGTCAATGAAATCACCTTCTGCTTTGATGGAGATGATGCCGGCAGGGGTGCTGCTTGGGGAGCATTAAAAAACGTATTACCTGCAATAATTGATGGAACTGAGGTTAGATTTCTTTTCTTGCCCGAAGGTGAAGATCCGGCAAGCATATTGGAAAAAGACTCTTCTAACGTATTCAAGAAAATGTCTAAAGATGCGAGTCTTCTTTCTGAATATTTTATTGAACGACTAATGCAGGCTTCTGAAGTTATTTCTATTGAAAAAAAGGCTTCACTAGCAGCAAAGGCTATGGATCTTCTTTCCACCATGCAAGAAAGCTCCATAAAAAGATTATTAGAGGCCGAGGTTTCTAAGGTGACCGGTCTTGAAATGAAAGATCTTAAAACGCAAAGCAGAACGGTCAATTATCCTAATAGAATTAGAAAGAATAGGTCTGGTGAGGATGAAGAGAACTTGAAAACTTTTGAGGCTACGGGACTGGGATCAAAAATACTAACCGTGATATTGTCCTATCCATATCTCTCAACGGAGATTGATGACCTCTCAAGGTTTAGTGACTTTACTGAACCTGAAGTCGTCCTTATGAGTGAAGTTGTAAAGTTTTTTAAAGCAAACCCTGAACAAGGCATATCAGACCTTTTAAGCATCCTTGATAAAGAATCAGCCTCTTTCATTGGGGCCTTATTATCGATGCATGTTCCTGTTGAAGAACAAAATGCGAAAGCTTACTTGAAAGACTGCTTATTCAATTTAAAGAAATCTGATTCAGTAACAAGAATCCTCGAATTAAAAGAAGTTTTTGAGGATGGAGAGCTATCTGAAGATGAAACTTTTGAACTTCAGCAGCATTTACTGTCTAATATCCATAAACTAGAAGAACCCGAAAAGAATCTGCTTAGAGCATTAAGTCAAAAAACTAATTAGAAATGTATTAAAAGTTAGGTAATTTCTATTAAAAACTAATATAATTGCCCACCCCTTAAATTTGATATGGCAAGAAAAGCAAAAAAAACACCTTTAGAAGCTAAAGAAAAAGAAGTCGAATCCACTGAAGAATCGGAAGAGGTATCCCATGGCGAAGAAGATCTCGAGAATTCAGGTCTTAGAGAGCTTGTAGACAAAGGTAAAGACCAAGGTTTCCTCACATATCAAGATATAAATGCGATGCTTCCTGAGGATATTTCTGATCCTGACCAGGTTGAAGAAACTATACAAATGTTAATGGATATTGGTATAGAAGTGCTTGAATCAAATGGCGCTTCTGATGATAACTCAGACTCAGCTCCTGAAACAATCGCTGATACCAGAACGACCTTAACAACTGTTGAATCAGAAGTTGGAAGAACAACCGACCCGGTAAGGCTCTATATGAGAGAGATGGGAACAGTTGATCTCCTCACAAGAGAGGGAGAGATAGCCATTGCCAAAAGGATTGAAGAAGGAGCAAGAGAACTTCTTCATGCTTGTTGTTTTTATCCTGGTATTGTCGACAGAATCTTAGACGAATATCAAGAGTACGTGGCAGGCGATAGAAGACTATCTGAAGTCATGGTTGGTTTTATGGATATAGAAGAAGGAATACCACCACCTGCATTAGCTCAAAAGAAAGAAAAAGAAGAAAAAGGTGAATCGGATGATGATGAGCCTACTGGTCCAGATCCCGTAGAAGTCAAAAAGCGATTCAGTGCCCTCAAAAGACAATACAATAAAGTTGATAAAGCCTGTTCCAGAACCAGAACCAGCAAGGCTGCTCTAGCTGAACAAGCAAAACTTGGTGAAATTTTTCAATTTATAAAGCTGTCTCCAACTCAATTTGAAAAAGTTGCTAATCCAGCGAGAGATGCGTTAGAAATTATTAGAGAAGTAGAGAAGTATTTGTTCACTATTTATGTGAAGCGAGGCAGGATGCCTAGAAAAGAATTTATACAAGAGTATTCAGGCAATGAAGCTGATTCAGCTTGGTCTGAAAAAATTGCTAAATCAAGAAAGCCTTGGGCTAAAGAAGTTAAGGCTAATCTTACTGAAATCGTTAGATTACAGAATAAACTAGCAAAACTAGAAAAGATTATTCAGCTTCCCGTAAGCGAAATAAAAGATATTAATAGAAGAATGTCTATTGGAGAAGCCAAAACAAGAAGAGCCAAAAAAGATATGGTTGAGGCTAACCTTAGATTGGTAATTTCTATCGCAAAGAAATATACAAACAGAGGTTTACAATTTTTAGATCTTATCCAAGAAGGAAATATAGGCTTAATGAAGGCTGTAGATAAGTTTGAGTACAGAAGAGGTTACAAATTCTCAACATATGCGACCTGGTGGATTAGGCAGGCTATTACACGTTCTATCGCAGACCAAGCTAGAACTATTAGAATTCCTGTTCATATGATAGAGACCATCAATAAACTCAATAGAGTATCCCGTCAGATGATCCAAGAGATGGGAAGAGAACCTACGCCTGAAGAGTTGGGCGAACGAATGGATCTACCGGAAGATAAAGTTAGGAGAGTGTTAAAAATTGCTAAAGAGCCAATTTCTACCGAAACTCCGATTGGAGACGAAGAAGATACAACTCTTGGTGACTTTATAGAAGATACTTCAATTGATTCTCCAGATGTAGCGGCTATAGAAGAAAATCTGCAAGGAGCAACTGATGATATTCTTGGTAGCCTTACAGCGAGAGAAGCAAAAGTTTTAAGAATGAGGTTTGGTATCGGAATGAATACTGACCATACCTTAGAAGAAGTCGGGAAACAGTTTGATGTGACTAGAGAGAGAATAAGGCAAATAGAAGCCAAAGCTCTTAGGAAATTAAGACATCCAACCAGATCATCTCATTTGAAAGGTTTTCTTGACTCCTAAATAGGGCCTGTAGCTCAGTTGGTTAGAGCAGTGGACTCATAATCCATTGGTCGGAGGTTCGAGTCCTCCCGGGCCCACCATTTACAAGGATTTCAGAGGTTTTTCATTTTTAAAAAGTTTGTGATCAGCTAATACTATGTTCACAAATAACATTCCTTTGAGTTCATAAGACTGCTCACTGTGTCAGACCCAATGATTCATTATATGTTAGGTTTTGAAGGCATCTTATCTTTAGTTTCATGAAGCTTATAGTGTTTCAGTAAAATTCTTTTTAGATTTAAATAGTCTTCTTTACCCAGATACTGAATTATATTTTTTTCAATCTTGATTAAGTTTTTCGCTCCAACTAATCGAGCTTTTTTTCCTTCATCAGTATAGAGAACAATTTTATCTCTGCTATTCTTCAGCTTTTCTAGTTTCAATAATCCCAAATCTACTAACTGATGAACAGTTTTATGGGTCGCTTGCCTTGATATGCCTAATTTTCTGGATAGTGATGAAATTGACCTTTTTTCTCCCCTTAGAGTATCGAATATTTTTATCTGTGCAGATGTTGCCCGATGATATTTTCCGCTTTTGTTTAAAGATATGGATTCCTCTTGCATCTTTTCTGCCATCTCTAAAACTAACTTCATCAGATTAGTTTCTAAATAATCGAATGTTGGTTTTAAATTGTCAACCATAATTGACATTATACTAAATTCATATTCTAATTAGAAGATGCAATTATTAATAAACCCTAAAAATAAAATCTTTTTAATAGGGCTTTCATTTTGGATACTTGCAACTTTTTCTTATTTTTTCTTTGTTCAAAAAGGCCTCAATGTTTCGCCTATAGCAGAGGATGGTTTTAGAAGTTTATTAACTACATACATACCCGTATTAGTTATTGCAGTATTTTTGTTGCTATATCTAACCCGAAAGAGAGAAGCAGTTAATTGGATTGAGCTTTATTCAGTTAAAAAATCTACTGCAAAAACAGAAGCATGGTTGACTGTAGTTTACTTGCTAGTTACTCAATTGATTTTAGGTTTAGGTTTTAATATGGGACTTCATTTTCCTGGAACAGATGTTTATTCAACAGGAAGTCATTCTCAAGTAGATGTGTGGCTTTGGGCAATTACATATACAATTATCTATACCGTTTTTCCCTTAATCTGGCTTAGAAGAAGGGGATTTTCCTTAAAAAAACTTTTTGGTTCATTTAAATGGATCAGGGATTTATGGATAATCATTGCTTATTGGGGTATAGATTTTTTCGGTCCCATATTTTCAGGATCTACAGATTTCATTGGCGGCATTAGCTCAACTCAATACGCTCAAGGCATTCCGCTTGGAATTTTAATTAATACCTTGGGAGCTGGATTGCCTGTAGTGGTGATGATGCATATGATTTTCATTCCACGTGTAGCAGTATTAATTGATAATAAGCTAACCGTAATTTTGCTTGGAGGTTTGTTTTACTCTCTATTTAGTCTATTTGATCAAGGAGTTGATTATAGTAGCGTTTCTTATGCTCTGACCTCTTTCACATATATAGTCATGACTCAGACTCTGGTTGGGATGGGCAAAGCAACTTTCACTGTTGTAACTGGAAATCCTTTTGTGCACTTCATAAGCCTGCATGTGATAAGTGCTAGAGTGCCTTTCGATACCAGAATGTATATTGAAATCTTCAGATTAAAGTGATTCTTTTAAGCAAATACAATGGTCGAATGAATATTAATCAACCAGAGCTCTCATAATCCATTGGTCGGAGGTTCGAGTCCTCCCGGGCCCGCCAATATCACAAACCTCTTACTTCAGCATACACCTTGGTTTCTCCATCTTTGAAATGAATCAATACATCATAAGGCGTAAAACGCCCTTCAACTTCCATACCAGGTGAGCCCAAAGGCATTCCTGGGACTGATAAACCGATAGCATTTGGATTTCTTTCCATGAGAAATTGATTTATGTACTTGCTAGGAACATGACCCTCAAAAAAATATCCTTTTGACGAAACGGCGGTATGACAAGACCTATATTTAGGTTCGATCTTTAACTTTTCTTTTATATCTATAAGACTTTGATGATCTTGCGTGTTTACAGTGAATCCATTATTTTCGATATGTTTCACCCACATTTTGCAACAACCACAAGTTGGAGTTTTATGAACTAAGAGCTCCGTTTGAGAATTAATATTTTTAATATTAAGGTCAGAGGATTCCACAGACATCATTAAGATAAATATTAATAGACTCAGAAATTTTTTAAGCATAATCATATTTGGATATTACATTATAAATTCACTATTAAAGGGTATTTAAAATAACAAGTGATATGATTAGTTTCTAACTTGCTTGAGCACTTCAACATAATTAATGCCATATTTAATAACTCTATTAACTCTTGCTATAAGTCTGTGGATTGGAAATTCAGCGGTATCATTATTTTTGGGAATACTATTAACTCTACTTTATAAGTTACCAGATGATTTCTTTACGCAGAAGTATGGATCAAAGATTTTACAGACAGGTATAGTTTTTTTAGGAGGCAGCTTAAGTTTAGGAAGTGTATACGAAACAAATTCAGAATATTTTTTATGGATTTCTGCTTTTGTCCTTTTGTCTTTTGGGACAGTTATATTCATTGGTAGGTTATTAGGTGTTTCTCATAAACTTTCTTTCTTGTTAGCCTCCGGTACATCAGTATGCGGAGGAACAGCCATTGCCTCAGTAGCTCCCTCAATAAAAGCCAAGCCAGAAGAATTAACGACAGCAATAACTATAGTATTTTTGTTAAACGCCGTAGCTGTTTTATTATTCCCATTAGCTAATGGTTATTTAGAATTGAGTGATAGACAGTTTGGAGCTTGGGCTGCACTTGCAATACATGATACGGCGTCAGTCGTAGGTGCCGCTTCTTCCGTAGGAGATATTGCGGTCGAAGTTGCGGCTACTTTAAAGGTTGCCAGGACTATCTGGATAGTGCCTTTAGTAATTTTTGCTAGCTGGCTTTATAGAACTAAATCTGAAGGTTTTGGACTGCCTCCCTTTGTCATTTTTTTTATCGTAGCAGTATTACTCAATTCTATCTTTGAACCAGATGTCCTAACAGTCTCTTATTTAAAAGACATCAATAAACTTTGTTTACTGACTGGATTATTTTGCATTGGAACTCAAATTAACAAAGACAGCTTGAAACTAATTACAATCAGGCCTTCTCTATTAGCCTGCTTAGTCTGGGCAATGATAATTCCTACTTCTCTCTGGATAGTTCAAAGTTTCTAGTTAAAACTTTCTTTCTTGTTTTTCACAATCACCTTTCGCAAGAATTTCTATTTTTGGATCCTTGCCTCTTTTGCCATCAACTCTCTTAAGCCATATATCTCCGTTAATCCTAGCTTTTCCTGTAAACCAGTTAATTTCGTTACTCAATCGATAAACATCGACTTTATACTCAGGATAATTTGGATGAAGGACTCCATTCTCTATGAAATGAGTTACTAGTAGACCGGTTTCTTTCTTTTCTTTATTCCAATCACTTTGTGTAATCCAAACAGGAGCAGGTTCGATTACATAGTCTAATTTAAGGAGGTCATCCGTAGACTCATTTATTGCCCAATATTGTGTCACATCAATCTTATTCTTATCCCAGGCATCTTTATTAAGAGTTTCTTTTGCTCTGTTAAGAAAAAAAATAGATTGAGTAGTTGTAACCGCAACATTCTTTGCAATTTCAACAGCTTCATTAAAATAATTTCTCCTAAAATCCTCATAGGTTATTGAGTAATTGCCCTCTAATTCACAAAGCACTTTATTCGTTTCTTCAGAGGCGGAAAGACCTAAAGAAATAGTAATAAAAAATAGCAGTAAAAGCTTCTTGATAAAAATAAACCTATTTATCATTTTATTTTAATTCTTTATTTGAGGTGATGGATTTTATGAAGGATATCTCCTCATCGCTAAACGCTGTTCCGTCTTGTCTTAGAATATCATGGAACCATAACTCTGGTTCTGGAATAGCCTCATCTTCTTTTATGAAATCTCCAGCATCTTTCTTTTGCTTTATATCGAGGATAGTTGACCAGCCAAAATGAGTCTGGCTTTTCCCTGCTACTAGACCCCAATTAAAACATCCGACGCTATTATTTTTAAAGATAGGTAAGCTAAATTCAAAAGTAGATCCAAACTCTCTGGCCATATATTCAGTACAAATTAAAGGCCTACCATGAGTTAGTAACTTATTTATCGTCTCTTGAAGCTTTTCACCCTCATATGTGTGAAAAGTGATGATATCGGAATTTTTAGCATTTAAATTAATTATTTCTGTACCTACAGATCCATCTAAACATGCAGTAAGGGGCTGCGAAGGCCTAATCTCTAATGCCCAATCCCACACTAGCTTCAATAAACTTATAGATTTATCTCCTACACCAAACTGACCCGGTTCGTTATACAGATCCCACATTAATATCCGATCATCATCCTTAAATTCCAATAAGATCTCTTGGACATATTTTTTAATTCGGGGTATTTCGGGGTGGAGTGCATCTTCATGAATCTCATGAACTAAAGCCATTCCAGGACTTTGCTTCCAGCCTGAATTATGAACTCCCCTAACTGGCAGTGGTTGCTTACCAACCTTTGGGTAGGGTCTATGGCAATCATCAAACAGCACTAGCATTACTTTGATGTCTAACGAATGACATATTTCTAAAAAATTATTTAGTGTATCTTTAAAGGTATCTGAATTTTGCCAAAGAAGATCATGTAAATAGACTCGAACTGAATTAAATCCCAGTTCTTTGGCCCATGAGAGCTCCCTTTTATTAATCTCTGCATCATAAGTTTCAACCTGAAACATCTCCAGTTGGTTGATCGCATTACTTGGCAGGTAGTTACATCCAACAAGCCATTCGTTATTTTTATACCATTGAAATGATTTTTCTTTCGTCCACATGATTATAAATCAGAGTTTCTTTTACATTTGGTCATGCCTTTTAGAAAGATGCCTTGTCTTGCGATTTCGCATTGCTCTTTGAGGCGAAAGGGCTGTGGATAGATGATCCAACTACAGCTCTTACAAGTTTTAACTAGTAGATTAAATTCGTCGGAGAAAGAAGCTACTGGAGAAGAGATCACCACCAGTGAAAATATTAATATATAAGCCTTTTTCATTTTTTTTATTTCTTTAATTTATACTAAAGGGAGTGACCATTATAAGCACAAAAGAACTGAATATATATTTTGAGAGAAGCTCGCCTAAAAGCAATGGATCGATTTTATATATAGGAGGTACAGGAGGAGATTTAAGGAATAAACCTAATCAAATGGACTCTCCGTTATCTGACCTTTTTGAAATCATCAGTTATGATCAAAGAGGCCTTGGCCAAACAACAAAACCTTCCGGTGATTATTCGATGCAACAATATGCCGATGATGCTGCCGATTTACTTGATGAGCTTGAGATAGATAACATTATTGTTATGGGCGTATCTTTTGGAGGAATGGTTGCACAAGAATTATCAAAGAGACATCCTTCAAAAGTGAGCAAATTAGTTCTCGCTTGCACTTCCTCAGGTGGACAGGGAGGTTCTTCTTATCCTCTGCATGAACTAGAAGAATTAAGTGAGGATGAAAAGTTAGAACTCAGTATTAAAATCAATGATTTGAGAATTACGGATCCTTGGATCAATGATAATAAAGAATCATGGAACTCAATTAAGAGAGCTGCCAGGACTAGACTGACCCATAAATCAGATCCTAAATTTCTCATCAAGCAGCTTCTGGCAAGGAAAAAACATAATACTTATAAGGACTTACCCAATATTGATATTCCCGTTTTTTTATTAGGTGGTAAGTATGATGGGATTGCACCAGTCTCAAACATGAAAGCAATGCATCAACAAATTAGACAAAGCAGGTTAGAGTTCTATGAGGGTGGTCATTTATTTCTTGTACAGGATAAAAGGGCCTTTAAGGATATATCGGATTGGTTGTTACTTTAAATTTTTTATCTAAGATGCTACCTAATCAAAAAAATTGTATACAATCTAGCTTCTTGAAAATAAACACATGAATCTTAATACTAGAAGAATTTTAGGTTACCTAGGACTAATTCCATTTATAACTTTTTCTTTTGTGCCTTTATTCATTCCATTCCCTGAAGGCTATATATTCAATCTATTGCTTTCTTTTTATGGAGCAGTAATTCTCTCTTTCTTAGGTGGAATGACATGGGGTTGGCATGATTCAGAGAGTCATAACCTTTCTCTTATAATCGGAATCATATTTTCTCTGATCGGTTTTTTTATCATAGCCATATCAAACATGTTTCTTTATTACAGCCTATGTATTGGTTTAATAAGCTTTATCGCATTCTATTTATTTGAATTAAAAGTATCTAATCAGATGAAAGATGAAGGCTATAAACTCTTAAGAACGACACTGACTTTAGTTGTGGCGATTTGTTATTTGACAAGCATCTTTACTTTTAACTGGTAATCAGATTATTACTGATTTCCAATAATAAATATGATCTTCAATTAAAATTCAATGAGTATCAAGGACGATATAGAAAGAACTTATAATGATTTTAATGCAGTCTTTTTAAAAGAAACTGGAGAATCCCTTAATAATTTTCAGATGTCACAAGTCAGAGATCAATTTAAGCGGTGGATTGATCAAGGAAGTCCTATCTTTAGAGATATGATTCATGCAGAAGATGCTTTTCTTTATATCTATCATTTTACAGAACTTCAGGAGATTAAAAAAAAGTCGATTTATTTAAGAGAATTAAGCGATCCTTTATCCTACCAACGGTTCATCCAAGAGTTCTTTGATGGCAATTCACCTTCAGGATTACAGGAACTAAAGGTTCATCAAATCAATAACGAATCGGACAAGATTTGGTTTGGAAAAGAAAATTCTAAAGAAATTATTGATGCATGGAGAGAAGAAAGATTTAGAAATTATTCTTAACTTAATCTTTGTCTGAATTTTCTTTTAGTTTCTCTAAACTCATTTTATCTTTCATGCTCATTAAATATGCTGCACCCGCAAGAATTAAGATTGCTACAGACTCCCACATAACCATCATCCCATCCATTTCTTTAGACTGCATTATAATTAACCGGCACAAAGCAGTAATGGCTACTATTATTGGCAAAGTAACTGGTATGCGATTTGTGCTGTAGAAGGCACCAACCATTGCAAGTATTTCTGCGTATATAAATAACATGAATAAATCGGCTAACTCTATTCTTTGTGCAACAAACATTTCATATAGATATTTTGCTGATGCTACGCATGTAGAGATCCCTATTAAAGCTAATAAAAGCTTTTCGCTAGCAATGGTCGTCCAGCTCAAACCTCTATTCACTCCATTATTTAAAAATTTATTAATTTTTTCTTTCATAGTATTAAATTAAGAATATCCATATTAAGTTAGCAATCAGAGTAGCTACTGTTAGCAATACACTAATGCGATGCAATAGAGAGAAAAGCTTATCATCGCCTTGATCTCTTGCTTGATTCGTTGCTCCAATCATCGCATTACATACAAAACCTGAAAGCAGGGTAAACGAGCCTATAAAATATGGCACCATCGATTCCTGGTCTCTGAATAATGTGATGATAATAAATACAAAACCAGCCGCAGCGATAGATTTAAAAAGCTTAGGAAAAAGTGATCTTAAGATGATTGGTCTATTTTCTTCAGGAAGGTCTCTAAATACAGTTGGAGCTACAAAAGCAGACTGAAACAATATAAGTCCACAAACCAAGCCTGAGACTAATACTTGTACTAAAAGTAAGATATCTAACATTTTTTATTATTATTCAGGAACATAATAGACCTTAGATGTATTGATCGCTAAATCTTTTTTTTCAAAAAATGTAGATTTATATTTTTCATCTACATAAAGTTGAACCTGATCATCATAGTGCTTAGAGCTTATATCTTGAGTGGCACTTCCATATTGATGAATACTCTTTGAATCTTGATCGCCATTTTCATTCCAGCTCACATGAATATAGAGCCCATCTCCTCCTGCAGCGTTTAAATCTCCTTCTTCATCATTCCTCCCGTATATGGCTCTTAGTACATCAGGCCCGCCTTGAACCGAAGTTTTTTCACCACCTCGGGCAATAAAATTTCTGTCTGACCATAAAGGATTAACCTTGCCATAAGTTGCTGTCAGCTCTTTCACACATTCTTTAAAAGAGATTTCAGGATCTTGCGGAATTCGTTGTCCTTGTTCAGAAATCCATTCGCTAGACAGAACACATACACCTAGCGCAGCAGAAGTATTGTTAAGATCAGTTCCTAGATTCCATTCCTTTAGAATTGCCTGAGCAAAATTTAATTCTTCAGTATCAAACTGCATCTCAAAGATTTTGGCTATATATTTATAAGAACGGGATTGTTTTGAATACTTATTATCAAATTTTATTAGATCAAAAGTTTCTTCATCAACTTCTTTATACTCATCAAATAATTCAATAGATCGATAAGCGCGATTAGTCATTCTAGTTTGAAGGCCAAGAGTAGGGGAATAGTTACTTGAATCTAAATTATCTTTCGAATCGGTGACCTTGAAAGGGTCTTGATTAGTGCTAGCAATCCAGCCAGAAGAGGGGTTAATGATCTGTGGAATTTCATCAAAATCTACATAACTATCCCATATTAGATCTGATTTAGTGCCATCAATAACATTCTTCCAATCAATGCCTTCACTTCTTTTGGGGGAAGAAGAATTATGTAAGAATAAAATATTATCTTCTTTATCGGCATAGACACCATTAAATGAGATTATTGACCTCATTTTCATGGCAGACTTCCACTCTTCGAGAGAATTTGATTTGTTCATTGCAAACCATTGATTCACCTGTTTGATATCACTCATACCTGAAAATCTTAATGCGTAGTGTTTGTCAGCAATTTCCAAGACAGGACCATGGACAGAATACTTCGCTTCCCTTTTAAAGGTCCATTTAATAGGTCCAAAAATCTTGGTAGGTAGTTTTATTGTTTCTATTTCAAAGTCCGTCCAAGATCCATCCAGTAAATATTGATTATTATTATCTGGGTTGATTTCGAGTAGATAGCTATCTGAAAGATCGGGCTTGTTCACAGTAAAGCCCCAAGCAATATTCTCATTGAAACCTACAAAAACAAATGGCGAACCTGGAAAGAGGCCTCCCATCATATTCCATCCTTCATCACTTCTGATATGCGCTTCATACCAGGCGAGAGGCCCATCTAAGGGTTGATGCGAATTTATTATTATTCTCGTTGAATTATCTGACGTCTTATTCGAGTTAACTGCCAAAACATTTGAACCAGTAACAAGCTCTTGATTCCTATATAAACTTGTATATTCCTCTTTTATATTCTCTTCCCTTTGGAGTTTTTCAATTGAACTCATTACTCCTGAAAAGAATAGATTTTGAATTGAAAAACCCGCAATAATATCTTGCTCTGTAACTGGAAAAAATTGACTATATTCATTATTAGGATTCTGAATCATCCAGTAATTTATGCCTGCAGCATAGGCCTCTATAACTTTTCTAACTTCTTCATCTATATCCGTAAGATAATTTAATTCTATTCTTTCTCTTATTTTTAAAACTTTTATTAGATAGTCCTGAATAGCACCGCTAGCCCCTTCTTTTAATCCCATTTGAGCTCTATAAAGGTAAAAATTTTCTGCGGTATTGATGAAATCATCTTCGGCATGTGCATAAGCAAGTCCAAAAGCTGCATCTGCATCTGTCTCTCCATAAACATGTGGAACACCCCAGATGTCTCTAGTTATTTTTGCTTTATAAGAATTTGCTTGTTCAAGATAAAAATCTACTGCTTTGTTATCTGCGGACTGACATGAGAATAAGGTAAAAGTAAACGTTAAATAAATAAGTATTCGTATCATCATTTTTTTAGAGAAATAATTAATTGTCGTATAAAGCTTTTAATAAAATAAATAAATCTAATAACTTTATTTCTATTCTCTTTAGGTTATATTAAATTCTCATAAAAAAAAGGAGATTCATTATGAAATCTAAATCTTTACTGGTTATGGTTGTTTCTTTAGCTTTCTCTGTAAGCGCATTATTTGCTGGGCATCATGAATCAAATGCAATGCAAGCTAATGAGATGACAGCGAAAGCATGGATTAATGCTTCTTATACGAGCAAGCAAGAGATGTTATCTTCTATCCAAAATAATATGGCTGAAGACGGACTTAATTATCCTGGCAGGTTTGTTGGGTTTGGTTTTAATTGGAATCCTGATTTGGAAGAAGGAAGAATGGTTGTTATGAGAGTTATAGAAAATAGTCCAGCTGAGGGCATCCTCCAATCTGGAGACGAATTTATATCTGTAGAGGGCGTAGAGGTAAATCAAAAAAATATAGATGAAGAAAAACTAGCCTTCTCTGGATTGCCTGGAAAGCAAGTTAATGCTGTAATTTTAAGAGACGGAAAAACTAAGAATATTTCTGTCACAAGAGGAATTGTTAACTCTTCTAATACAAAAGAGCAATCATTGGAAAGTATATCCGAGGCTGATGAGGCCAACTGGACGACTATTGATTTTAGAATCAATGAGGTAGCATCCAATAAAAAGGAAAATACTGTCTATGTTTGGCACTGGCATAAGTCTCTAAATACTACATTCGACTTAGAATTTGAACAAAATGTAGTAACAAGGTTCAAGTTTAATGAAGCTGGTAAGGTTACTGCCAGATCAGACCTTTCAGAAGAAAGACTGGTTCAAAGCCAGCTCGGATTTTCACTTTCTAGATAAGAGATAAGTACATAAAGGCGGTTCTTTATAGATCTGCCTTTATTTTTGTCTTAATGGTTCTATCTGATTCCTGAGGGAGAGACTCGAGTCTTTCCTTTAGTGGTAATGACTTCGACTAAATCTCCGATGATAAAGTTGTATGTCCCAACTTCCTGTACAACTGAGATAGTTCGTCCATCATCCATATTGATTGTTAATTGGATGCCTTCTGATGTTTGAATACTTTTTGATAAGTTGCCGCCCAGAGTTGCTCCTATAGCTCCTCCTAAAACAGCCCCAATTTCGGATTCCGGTTTTGAATTACTTATTTCACTACCTGCTGCTGCTCCTACTAACCCGCCAACTATTGTTCCAGGTGTTGTACTACCTTCAATGCTTACTTTTTTCAGAGAAACTACTTCTCCATAGAGAACATTGGAGATCCTTTGCACTGAGTCACGATCAAATGTGTCAGGTTTGAGGGAAGAGTAGGCGCAACTCTCTAAAAGAAAAAGCAAAGTTAATATAAAAATAGTTCTTTTCATTTTTTTCACAAAATAGTTTAAGCCTTAGTTTATAGATTCCAAATGCAAAATCCATTTGATTCTTGATAAGAAATAGCTAAAGGTTATTACCTGTATTTATCCTTGAGAGAAGACTTATTTATCTATTGAATAAAGAATTAGACTTTAATGTTAAGCATAAATTGAACTTTCAAATTCTTGTAAAGTTTCAAAACAACCTTCCTCAGCAAAAGGAAGCATCTGCATTAATATTAAACCTGATATCTGATTCTTAGGATCTACCCAGAAGAATGAATTAAATAGACCCGCCCATCCTGCGCTATCTTTTGGGCGGCCAGATTTTATATCCTCGTGATTGATCATAAAGCCAGGACTCCAAGATTTTGAGGATTCAGGGAAGAAGTCCACATTATTAGAAAGCATTGGTACTTGAGTTAACATATTTCGCATTAACAGTTCTTCATTGAAACTTGTTAACATTGATTTGATAGACGAACTGGAGAGAATGATATCTTTTTCTTCTTTTTCATAATCTAGGAATACTCTGAGAAATTTAATGTAGTCGTCTAAGTTTGAGATTAAGTTCCCCCCTCCAGAATAAAAATTGGATTTTTCAGGAACCTCGAAAGGCATTTCAAAATATTTATCTTCATTTCTACCATATACAGTTGCAACTCTGGCATGATCTTTAGCCTCAAGATCATAAGATGTATTCTCCATTCCTAAAGGTTCAAAAATATTTTTTTGCATGTACTCTTGAAGAGAACATTCATTAAGTTTTTCTATAAGCACTCCCAACCAATCTATTCCTATACCATATTCCCAATTCGTTCCTGGATCAAAAACCAGAGGAGCTTTTAAGAATTCATCATTGTTTGCAAAGGCACTCTGTAAATCGCCTTTTTCCACTAATTTTGCAATATTTTCATTCCATATTTCATAAGCAAAACCGGATGTATGGGTTAGAAGATTACCAATTGTTATGTCATTAGTAGGCTTAGAAAGTATCGGATCACCATTTTCTTTAAAACCTTTGAGAATTTCCTTCTCCGCAACCTCTGGAAAAAATTCCTTAAGCTTTGTATTCAAGGACAATATGTCTTTTTCAATTAGTTGATAGATACATGAAGAGGTAATGGCTTTAGTCATCGAGGCAATCCTAAAAAGAGAGTCTTTACCCACAGGAACCGAATTTTCTATATTTGAAAAACCAAAGTGACCTTCGAATAACTTTTCTTGTTTAGAAAAAACAGCAGCCGATATCGACGGGACTCTTTTCTCGGCAGCGATCCTTAAAATATTATTTATTTTGTCGGAGTCAACTTGCATTTTTCTAAATTTTAAAAGTTTGTAAACTTACTTAGATGGAAATCAGCATTACCAAATTGCGAATCTATAACTAGAAGTCTTTTAAAAAAATGACCAATTCTTAGTTCTTC
>CALJGK010000049.1 GCA_938075195.1 uncultured SAR86 cluster bacterium | reverse complement strand
AATGGCCTAAGAATGGTGAAAGCACTCTTCCTTCACCTGACTTCCATGTTCAAATATCTTACAAAGACACTGAACAGAAGAATAAAAGAGAATTACTAATTTCATGAAAATAAAATCTTTTAGAACCCTGCTACTGATAATATCAATAGCAGTCGTTCAACCTATAACCTCAAATGAATCAGATATTTATTGCTTTGTGGGGGATGCCGGTGAGGTGAATCCAACTCAAGCAATGGTCGTTGAGGCTTTGGCTAATTCTGATTGTTCGATGGTTTGGCATCTGGGTGATATCACGCAACTGGGCGTTCAATCTATTAATGATCCAGAACTACAAGATAGTTTTCTAACCCCCTTCAAGCCATTTCTTGAGACAGAGATTCCTTTTTATCTCACTGTTGGCAACCATGACTACAAAGGCGACCCTACTGTCTATTTAGAAGTTGCAAAAGATTACCCTTCTATACATCACCCTAGTAATTTCTATACCAAGCAGTTTGATAAATTATGCTTTTTTGCTCTAGATACAACTATTTTTGATAAGTTGTATTATTTTTATAAAAGAGGCAGTCAGATTAGATGGCTTGCGGAAGAAGTTGAGAGAATGAAAGATCAATGTGAGTTTTCTGTCGCTGTAGCTCATCATCCATTATTTAGTTCAGGTGATAGAGATAGAGCAAACCCTCAACTAGCTATTTTCTTGGAAAACTATGTTTTTGGAACTTTTGATATTTACATAACAGGACATAACCATGTGTTGGCTGATGAAGGTGATCATAAGAAAACGCTTCAACTTATAAGTGCAACAGGAGCCCTGCCAGGAGGCTCCCCGCTAGAAACTGATAAGGGTAAGTTTAATATTGAGACTCCGGGTTATCTTAGAATGACTATTGATGGCAATACAGCAAGATATGAATTTGTCAGCGCTGAGGATAATGAAATCTTATGGTCTAATATTAAGGTTGGATCGGGCTTAAGGTAGCTAGATGTCTATTCTGTTTGAGACTTCTATAGCTAATGCCAAAGAAGATGTTAAACCTGGAGAAGCATAACCAAGGATATTTACATACTGAGCATTACTTACTCCACCAGAATCTACTACGAAGTCCTTTATACCCTTGAGCTTCGGTCTAATACCAGAGTAACCAGGAGTAAGATCTTCCTCTTTTATTCCAGGCCAATAAGTCTGTACAGCTTCAACAAAATTTAATTTTTGATCTTTTGAGAGACTGTAATCAATCTCATCAACGACAAAAGCGGAAGGTCCAAATCTTATTCCCTTGCCCAAATCAATTGTTGCATGAAGACCTAAACTATTTTCAGTTGGTGTGGGATAAATGAGGCTACCCAATTTTTCCTTACCCTGGTATGTGTAATACTCACCTTTTACATATTCTTCTTCATAATTGTTTGCATCATTAATAAGATTTGCAATATGGACTGCATTGAGACCAGCCGAGTTAACTAACACTTTAGAAATAACCAGGAATTTATGATTAGTATTTTTATCTTCAACCAGAATCTCAAAGCCATTCTTAGATTGAGTTACATCTAAAGTTTCATTACCGAGCAGGATGTTCCCACCTTGGCTCTGAAAGTCTCTACTCAATGAGTGTATGAAGGAATGGCTGTCAAAAATTCCAGTAGATGGAGAAAAAATAGATTCGTTGTATCTTAGGAAGGGATATTTTGATTTCAATGAATCATCATACGTTAAATCATCAACGCCACATGCCATGCCATTTTCATAAACAGTATTTAGTTTTTCTGATTCTTTATCCGATGTAGAGACTATATATTTTCCACAACGATTAAACTCGATCTTTCTCTCCTTGAGATAATCATAAAGTAGCTCTTTACCTTTAAGGCAAAGCTTTGATTTTAAAGAACCTTGATCGTAATACATTCCAGCATGTATTACCTCAGAGTTTCTGCTAGAAGTTTCTTGAGCAATTTGATTATTTCTTTCAATTAAAAAAATATTATCAAATTTAGATGAAAGTTCTCTTGCAATGGCAATGCCAGAAACTCCTCCTCCGATAACTAAGCAATCTACTTCAAATTTTTCTAATTTGCTCAATAGTTTTTAAAGAAATGTATTATATTTGCTGTTATGGTTGGGATATTTCCCAGTATAGATATCTTGAATAAAAAAGTTTAGAAAAAATCGAATTTTAATGAAACTAAATTACGGAATCATAGGAACTGGGATGATGGGTTGCGAACATATCCGCAATCTCAAGAAAATACCAAACGTAGATGTAGTTGCCATTGCAGACCCCAATAAGAGGTCTAGAGAGTGGGCAAAACAGACATGTGGAGAGACTTTTGATCCTGTTTTATACGCAAGCTATGAAGAGCTTCTGTCTAAAGATAATATTGATGTAGTTGTAGTGGCCAGCCCAAACCATACGCACATAGATATCATGAGAAAAATCTTTAAAACAGATAAACATGTTCTACTTGAAAAGCCAATGTGCACAAACTTATCTGATGGATTGGAAGTACTTGAGATGAGCAAGAAACACCAAGGTATTGTTTGGATTGGTCTGGAATACAGGTTCATGGCACCCATCCAGTCTTTGATTAATCACGTGGAAGAGATTGGTGATATAAAAATGTTATCTATAAGGGAACATAGGTTTCCATTTCTACAAAAGGTTGAGAACTGGAATAGATTTAATAAAAATACAGGCGGAACTCTAGTAGAAAAATGCTGTCATTTCTTTGATCTCATGAATCTTATGATGCCCAGTAAACCAATAAAAGTTTATGCATCAGGAGGTCAATCTGTAAATCATCTAGATGAGCAGTATGATGGCAAAATTCCAGACATAATTGATAATTCATTTGTGCTTATAGATTATGAAGATGGTCAAAGAGCTATGCTTGATTTGTGCATGTTTGCAGAAGGAGGAAAGTATGAGCAAGAGATTATTTTGACCGGGGATAGGGGTAAATTGGAGACTCATATTCCTGGTAATGAGCTTTTATTAACAAATAGAAAATTAAATTCTCATAGCACGATAGAAATTAAAGAAGATGCAAGAGTCAAAGAAGTAGGCTTTCATCATGGTGCAAGTTATATAGAGCATTTAGAATTGATAGAATGCATAAAAACT
Source organism: uncultured SAR86 cluster bacterium (assembly GCA_938075195.1). Classification (GTDB taxonomy): domain Bacteria; phylum Pseudomonadota; class Gammaproteobacteria; order Magnimaribacterales; family Magnimaribacteraceae; genus Magnimaribacter. Next base: position 8,077 of record CALJGK010000049.1, on the reverse strand, counting down.
GGCAATCAACCTTTAGTAAATTGCTTGGATGGGCTGAATTCAATTATTCTGGGTATGGCTGCACAAGAATCAATCAAAACAGGTGAAGCGGTTAATCTAAAAGAGTTCTTAAAAAATTAAAATGAAATATAAATCTATAAAAGATATGCCACAAGTTGGCTTTGGACTTTGGAAAGTCCCAAAAGATGTTTGTTCGAATACTGTCTATAGGGCCATAGAGGCTGGGTACAGACATTTAGATTCAGCTTCAGACTATGCCAATGAAGAAGAAGTTGGTGCAGGTATAAAAGCAGCTATCGATCAGGGGCTATGTAAAAGAGAAGATCTATGGGTAACATCAAAACTATGGAATACCTATCATCATCCTGATCATGTTAAGCCTGCTTTAGAGAAAACACTTCAGGATTTGCAATTAGATTATTTAGATCTCTATATGATTCACTTTCCTATTTCGTTGGAGTTTGTACCTTTCGACCAAAGATATCCACCAGAGTGGTTCAATGATCCAGATAGTAAAGAACCCGTAATGATTCCCTCTAGGGTTCCGCTCTCAGACACTTGGCATTCCATGGAGATGTTAAAAAAAGAGGGTTTGGCTAAACATATTGGTATTTGTAATTACTCCTCAAGTTTACTGCATGACCTGATGAACTACTGTGAAACTAAACCTGAAATACTTCAAGTAGAGTCTCATCCTTATCTAACTCAAGAAAAGCTTATTCGTTTAGCAAAAAACTATGGACTTGAGGTAACGGCTTTTTCTCCTTTAGGCTCTTTATCATACGAGGAGCTAGGAGGCGCTGAAGAGAGTGAGTCTCTGTTAAAGAATGAGAGCATTCAATCAATTGCAAAAGATCTCGATGTATCACCTGCACAATTAATTCTAAGCTGGGCTTTAAACAGAGGAACTTCAATTGTAGTTAAGAGTTCTGATGAAGCACGCATGAAAGAAAATTTGGGTGCTTCAATAATTAAACTAGACCCGCTCATATTAGATCAGATATCAGCCTTGAATATTAATAAGAGATATAACGATCCAGGTGTATTTTGCGAAGATGCCTTTAATACTTTCTTCCCAATCTATGAATAATCAAGTTTTCTTACAAGAAATAGAAAATGATTTAGGGTTATCAACTCCAGCTTCGGCAAAAAATTGGGTTAATGAAAACAAAAGTTCTGTTGAATCTCAACTTGAAGAATATGGAGCCGTTCTTTTTAGCGGACTTCCAATAGAAAATGCTGAAGACTTTGATCTTTTCGTATCATCTTTTAATTACGATACATTTACTTATGAAGAATCCCTTTCAAATGCAGTAAGGATAAATAAAACCAATAAGGTATTCACAGCTAATGAGGCACCAAAAGAAATAGAAATTTTTCTTCATCATGAAATGGCCCAGACGCCCATCTACCCCAAAAATATTTTCTTTTTTTGTAAATCTGCTTCTCTGAATGGAGGGCAAACCCCTTTATGCCGTTCTGATCATCTTTATACTGCAATTCTCAAGGAAGATGCAGGATTACTAGCTAAGTTTCAGGAAAATGGGGTCATTTATAATTCTGTAATGTCCAATGGAGATGAGTTGGTCTCTGGACAAGGAAGAAGTTGGCAAAAAACTTTAGGAGTGATATCTAAAGATGAAGCTGAGATCAGACTAAATGATCTTGATTATTCTTGGAACTGGATTGAGGGTGACAATTTATCTGTAACAACCAAAACATTTGAGGCTATCAAGGAATTAAAGGATGGTAGTAAATCATTTTTTAACCAAGTCCTTGCAGCCTCATTGGGTTGGAAAAAGAATTCAGAGGATGATCTCTTACCTGTCAAATTTGGCAATGGTGAAGAAATACCTGAAGCGAGTATTCAAATGATTTCTAAATTGGCCAAATCACTAACCCTACTTAGATATTGGAAGGATAATGATATTTTATTGATAGACAACTATCGAGTTATGCATGGTAGAAAGCCATATTCAGGAGAGAAAGACCGAGAAGTCTTAGTGTCATTAACTAATTAGAGATATTTTTTGAAGAATGCCCATACTTCTTCAGAAGCATTGATATCTTCATTCCCAGATCCAAAGTAAAACCAAGCCAGAGGATTATCCCACCAATTAAATTTTATACCCGGCCATACATGACGGCCATCCTCTATCCTATACATCCATACTTCCTCTTCAAGATCGTCTGTCCAATGCCTTTCAAAGAAAATATCATAATCTGCACCAGATTCTTTACTGGTCATTTGTTTTACAGACTTATTAGTGAGTTGATATCTTTCAGCAAAAAAATCTATTGTGGAAGGTAAATCATAATAAGCGCCCCAGCCTCCTTCATTATTCAGGTCTCCTTCAAACAAAGAAATCTTATCCGCTGTTCCATGTATTTCAAAAATAGGTACAGGGCTACTTAATTCGCAACTATCTTTTAATCCTTTCATAAGAACCCCTGCCACAGGAGCAACTGCTTTAAATAAATCAGAAGAAGTACAGGCTAATAGATAACTCATGTCCCCACCATTAGACATACCAGTAGCAAAAGCTTTCTTTCTTTTGAGATTGAATTCTTGAGAAATAGACCTTACTAATTCTCTAATAAATGAGACATCATTAATCGATGAGTCGTCATTAAATTCGTAACCTACATTAAAAAATGTATTTCCATTACTATCTATGGTGCCTTGTGGGTAAACCGCTATAAAGCCCTCTCTTTCGGCAATACTATTCATGCCCGTGTAGGCAGCAATTCCTTCTGCAGAGCCCGTGTAACCATGTATAACAAAAACAATGGGGAAATCTTCAGTAAGATTCTCGGGGACGTGAATTATATATTCTCTTTCAACACCTTCATGAATAACCATCCTTTGATCGCTAACCAGTAATGAAGAATGAAATAAGGATAATAGAATTATGAGTCTAATCAACATAATCAACCTCTCCTTGATGGAAAATCATTAAATTACTACCTAATTTTTCGTAAAACATAAAAGGATTATGATCAACTTCTTCTGCAAGCAGGAATTCGTAATCAATATCTAATTCATCTAAGTATGCCTTGTATTCTTTTATGCTAGGTAAGTTTTGATCTTCTGTTCCAGACCAAAGCAATAACTTAGGAGTCTCCTTTTCTGACTCCTGGTGCTTCTTAGCTAAAGAATAGGCATCATTTCCTTCTCCAACATAATAGACATCAGATGTAACTCCTGTATCTCCTCTTGGGTCATCCTCATATCCCTTATTGTCCTGTATCATTTTCTCAATCATGTAAGACCCTCCTCCCGCAGAGACTGTTCCAAAGAGCTCAGGATATTTGAACATATATCTTGTTGCTCCTCGTCCCCCTTGCGAGAAACCTTCTAGGCCTCTTCCTGATCTTTTTGCTATCGTTCGGTATGTTTTATCTATATGTGGAATTAACTCTTTTATAAAAATATCTTCTCCGTAAGAACCAATCTCTTCGGAATTGTAATGACTGAGCTCTCCACCATTTACAAAAATATATAAAGCAGGATCTGTGGATTCACTCATGATGAGTTCGTGAATGAAAGATGACAGGAAGACCGACCTTGCTTCATTTCCAGGCCTTCCTCCGTGAAGGTAATAAACCGTTCTAAAATCCTTTTCTGGATTTTCAACATAAGAATCTGGAATATAAATGTAGTATCCAACCGGAATCTGCATTGAATTACTCAGAAAAGATTCATGCTTTAACTGGTGAGGCAAATCAAATCTTTCGCTTGCCTCGTTCTCCCAAGAAAATTCTTTAGAGAATGCTTTGATAAAAGCTCTTAACTCGTCGTCACTCGCAATACCATTTCGATCAACATCTATTAGTGAGAATCCTAATCCGGGCCACTCGGATTTTATTATTTGACCATCAGAATTTTCATCTAGTTGTTTGATGCTATAGATGGCGATTTCTGTGCCAACAAAAGCTAGGATCGTTTTATATTGAAAAGCTATTGTTATCAGGAACAGGCTTAAAAGGACCCATCTGACTTTCATTATTTACTTACCGCGTAACCCCAAAAGTTATATCCGGCGATCTTGGGTGTGTTAGGAAGATACATCTCCTCTATTTCAATGATATCAAAGCCAGAATCTTGAATGAGCAAAGGAATATTCCTATCTATATTGCAACCACCTGCAATCTTTCCCCAAAAAGGATTTATTCTTTTTTGCCATTTTCTTATATTGTCATCAGGTGCGGCTCCATGCTCACAAAATATCATCTTTCCTTGATTTTTAAGGACTCTTCTAATTTCTGTATTAGCTCTGATTACTTCCGGAATAGTACACATGGTGTAGGTGATTAAAACAGAATCAAAATGATCATCAGGTAAAGGAATCTCTTCAGCGCCAGAAGATATAAAGTTAACCTCCATGCCTTCTTGGATTGCAACTGCTCTAGCCATCTCACTAAGCTCCTCAGAAGGATCTAAGCCCCAGATTTCATCTACTTTAGTCTTATCATAAAAAGGTAGGTTAAGGCCTGAGCCGATACCAATTTCAAGCACCTTCCCTTCTGCTAGAGGAACCACCTTCTCTCTTTGGCGGGCAACAGGCTTTGATCCACACGCACAATTAAGAAATTTTGGAAGAACATATTTTTCATATAGACTCATAGATTAAATCTAATACTTACAATGATTAAAGGCAATAACTATGGATCAACACTTAGAAAATAAAGTTTGTTTAATAACAGGTGCTACGAATGGAATTGGAGAAGAGTCAGCAAAAGAACTCAATAAGATGGGTGCAGAAATAATCTTTATTGCCAGAAATGAAGAAAAGGGAAATAAGCTAAAAGAAGAACTATTAAAAGATTCTGGACGAGAAGCCACTATGATAATTGCTGATCTATCGTCTCAAGATCAGGTTAAAAAAGCAGCCGAACAATTTCTATCCTTGGATAAGCCCTTAGATATTCTTTTGAATAATGCAGGAATAATGAATAGAGAGCGAAATGAAACAGTTGATGGACTAGAGGAAGTTTTTTCAGTTAATCATCTTGCTTACTTTACTTTCACTTTAATGCTTTCAGAAAAGCTTAAACAAACTGAAGGATCTAGGGTTATTAATGTTGCTTCAGGTGCGCATCAGTTTGTAAAAAATATGAATTTTGATGATTTGCAGTCAAAAGAGAACTACAAACCCATGCAAGTTTATGGGCAATCTAAATTGGCTAATATTTTGTTTACAAAAGCCTTATCGACAAAGCTTTCTGATTTTGGGGTAACCGTAAATTGCCTGCACCCAGGTTTTGTTAGTACTGGTATTGGATCAAATAATAATAAGACTTTATGGACTGTTCTTATGTTTCTAGCTAAACCATTTGCAAGAAAAACTGACAAAGGCGCCGAAACTTCTATTTATCTTTGTTCTTCGCCCGAGGTTGAAAATATCTCAGGAGAGTATTTTGTTGACTGTAAGATAGAAAAAATTTCAGAGGCTGCAAAAAGCACAGAACAATCTGAATCACTTTGGAAGATTAGTACTGAGCTAACAGGAATAGACCTAAATTGATGACAATGGGTCTACATCAATGGCCCATCTCACCTGTTTCGATGCTTTCGCGTCATAAAGCCTAGATTGCATCACATCCAAGAACTTATGTAAATTTGATCTACTGGCCGAAAAGATACTTAATTCCCATCTATAGACACCAGATTTTTTTTCCATGACAGACGGTAGAGGCCCCACAAGACGAACATTGGCTCTCACCTTTTCATCGACGTTTGCCCTATTCAGTAAATTTAAAATGAAATCTCTACTGACTAAACTTTTTGGGGATTCGGCAAAGATTTTGGCCTGAAAGGTGAACGGGGGGATCTTTGAACTTTTTCTTTCTTCTAATAATTTTTTTGCAAATCCCTCATAGCTTCCTGTGATGATTTCTTCAATTTGGGGATGATCTGGACAGTAGGATTGCAAAATAACCCGACCTGGCTTTTTGTCTCTCCCTGCCCGTCCAGAAACTTGAGTCATCAACTGAGCAACTCTTTCACTCCCCCTGAAGTCGGCACTGAATAAGCCAGAATCTGCATCTATAATTCCAACCAGCGTTACATCTGGAAAATGATGGCCCTTAGCTAATAACTGAGTGCCTAATAAGATCATCGGCTTCCCTTTCCTTATTTCATTAAAATACTCATTTAGTGTTTCTTTTTTTCTTGTTGAATCGCTATCTATTCTTAAAGTCATCGCCTCTGGAAAATGACCTTGCAAGAACTCTTCAATTCTTTCCGTGCCAAAACCGTAGGTCAAAAAATCATTAGAGCCGCAAGACTGACATTTGTTAGGATAAGTTTTTTGTGCCTCACAGTGATGGCAATGAAGCTTAAATGGATTCTTATGAACAGTCATAAGCGCATCACATCTGTCACAATTGGAAATCCATCCACAAACTTTACAAATCATTGACGGGGCATAGCCTCGTCTATTCAAGAAAATTAATACCTGATTTCCCTTTGATAGTTCCAAGTGAGTGGCCTCTAGCAATTCTTTACTTAATCCTTCGTTTAATTCTTTGCCTCGTAAATCTACAGCCTGAAAAGTGGGTAAACTTGCTCCAGTAGCCCTTTTACTTAACTTGAGTACTTTGTACTTATCTTCCTCTGCATTTTTTAATGTTTCGAGAGATGGAGTAGCTGATGCCAAAACAACGGGGACTTTTTCAAGTTTTGCTCTATACAAAGCCATATCTCTAGCAGAATATCTAAACTTATCCATTTGCTTAAAAGAAAGGTCATGCTCCTCATCTACAATAATGATACCTAGGTTCTTCATCGGCAAGAAAACGCTTGAACGAGTGCCAATAATAATGTCAACCAAGCCTCTGGAGGCACCTAACCAAGCGTCAACTTTCTCACGGTCATTTTTAGCAGAATGGAAAGACATAACCCTGTCTCCAAAATACTCTTTGAATCTTTCCTCTGCTTGAGGAGCAAGACCTATCTCGGGGATGAGGATTAGAGCCTGTTTGCCTTGATTAACAACTTCTTGAATTGCCTGCAAGTAGACCTCTGTTTTTCCACTTCCAGTTATTCCATCCAATAAGAAGGTTATATTCTTGTCTTGAGTGCTATTGATGGCTTTCACTGCTTCTTTTTGCTCTGGATTGAGTTTCTTCGATGGCAATAACTTATTATTTTCTAATTTTTTGTATGGCGATAATTCTCTAGAGAATCTATTGATATAACCTTTCTCAATAAGACTATTGATCGCAGTTGTACTTATTCCAAAGGCCTGAGCAGACTTAAGGGTTATTTCTTTCTTTTCTTTTAAAAGAGCTAATAACTTTTGTTGAATAGGAGCACGAGCTAAATCTTCGGATTGTAAAAAGGATCCCTTAGAAGTAAGTTCTAAATATTTACTCTCTCTGAATTTAGCTTCTTTACCTTTTCTTATTGAAGGAGGGAAAAAGTATGCAATTATCTCTCCTAAGGGGTAATGGTAATAACGAGAGGCCCATTCAGCTAAATTAATCGAATGGGTGTCCAATAGAGGTGCCTCGTCTAGCACTTCAACAATGTGTCTATATTTTCTTTTATCTGTGGAATCTTTTTTTGAAAAACTCCATACAACACCTACTAGTGTTCTCTTACCAAAAGGGATTAGAACCCTTGATCCTTGCTTTAAAAGAGAAGTATTGTTCTTTGGAGGTAAATAGGAGAATTTCTCCATCAAGGGGATGGGTACTAAAACTTCTACTAAATCTGAACTCATAAACTAATAATCGTTCATTCTAATTTAAATTATGCATTTGCCATGTATTATCTGTCTTGTATAATGCGCCGACCTATTTTTACCATCAAAATTATTAAATGAGAAAAGAAATTCACCCAGAATACCGAGAAGTACTATTCCATGACACAAGTGTGGATGAGTATTTTCTTATTCGTTCAACTCTAGACACGGATCAAACAAAAGAGTGGGAAGGAAACACATATCCCTATTGTGTGCTTGATATCTCTTCTGCCTCGCATCCGTTTTATACCGGTAAGCAGAAATTTGTAAATGAAGGCGGTAGAGTTGATAAGTTCAAAAAACGTTTTGGTAATAGAACTAAAGCG
>CALJGK010000048.1 GCA_938075195.1 uncultured SAR86 cluster bacterium | reverse complement strand
CCATGATAGGACAGGTTTCTAGTTAAAATAATATTTTTCTCTGCTTTCCCTCTACTCGCCTGATATTGAATGGCAAGTTTAACTGCAGATTCATTAGCCTCTGAACCTCCAGAAGATAGATGAATCCTTGTTAGATGGGGTGGAAGCCAGTGTTTTCTCAATTCATCTAATAATGCTTCTCTTTCAGGTGTCAAAAAGGGAGGCAAGATGTAAGAGTTGTTTTTAACTGCTCTAGCAATAGTATCTGCTACTTCTTCTCTTCCATACCCAATATTGCTAACAATGGCTCCACCTGCTGCATCAAGTATTTTTCTTCCATCTTTTGTATACAAGTAGGAGCCTTCAGATCTTTCAAACTCAATCCCCCAAGTTTGTTTTAAAAAAGGCCATTTTACTAATTCCATTTCTTTCATCTTAAAACCCTATTGTCATGTCATAAATAATAAGCAAAGCCATTGTTAATTGTAAAATTAAACTAACCCAGAGAAAGATCTTTGTTATAGGTTTAGGTTGAAGCTCAACATCTAGTTTATTGATTAAATAAATTGCACCAATATTAACTATTGGTAGGCCCATAGCAGCCCAAATTCCTGCTATTAGTAATAGCGTAAAAGGATTAGGTAATATGAAATAAAATAGACCAGATAAAAAAGGTATGACAAGTGCAACGATCTGAATCAGTTTCTTTCTGGTGTCTTCTTTTTCTTTTACCAACCCCATTGATATCAGATAGTCCGATATTGTCCTAGTAAAGGCAGCTGTACCTGATAATAGAGTTGAGAATAAGACAAAGAAAGCCAAAACAATGAATAGCCATTTTGCCCAGCCACCCAATACGAGAGAAAACATATTTTGTAAGGCACTAATAACATCTATATCCCAGAATGAGCCTGTCGCTAAAGAAGTTTGTAATTCCGTAACTGTATTTAATACACTTGCCCCTAGAAAAAAGAAGGGTAGTGTACCGACGGTAATAAAACCAACAGTGACCCACACATCTGTTTGCATAGTTTTTATCCAATGCTTAGTCTCTTCAATATCATTACCTGTATTATCTGCATATCCCTTTTCTAGACACCAATAGGTATAAGCCATTATTTCTCCATAACTAATACCGGTAAACCCAAAAACAGCTAATGCCAAAGGAAGATATTCGGTTGGAAATTTGAACGTTAGCCCTTGTGATATTTGTTCAACATTCACCTGGTATTCAGTGAATTGCATTGCAATGGCAATAATCATGGTCATAAAGGAAAAAAACAACACCATAACTAATAAAGTTTTTTCTAAACTTTTATAAGATCCATAGTAAAGCAACAGCCAGGTACCAAAACAACAGATAGCTACCCATATTTCTACACTAAAAATAGGAAACATAGAGTTTCCAGCCTCTGCAACCGCTCCTGCAAGTCCACCCATTCCAGCAATGGAAGGTATCACTCCTATGAACATAAACCACACTAACCAGGAAGTTGTTTTCCCTTGAATGGTTGTCTTAAAACCAGGCATATCAGCAAATGCTTCTAAAAATGTTTTCTTGGTTACAACTACATAACGGCTTATTTCAGCTTGAATGATTGGTTTACTCCACATGCTTAATAGCAACCACCAGAGTAATACGAAGCCAGCTGCAGCACCTAATAATGGAGTCATCACGATAGAGCCACTGCCCACAACACTGCCAGTTACTATGACACTTGGTCCTATATATTTAATTCTTTCAAGAAAGGTTTTTGGTGCTTTTTGCATAAATTGAAAACTTTTCTAGATTTTCTCACTAAACATGGAACAATTCCTCCTTTCTTTTTACAAATACATAAATAAATGAAATTTAAGGTCAGTTCTGGATTGAATATTGAGGCTACTGCTTGTGGCAATTCTTCAGACCCTCTGGTGATATTGCTTCATGGGGGAGGTCAGACTCGTTATGCCTGGGGAGGAACCGCTGAAAAACTTTCACAATCCGGATTTTATGCTCTGGCTATAGACTTACGTGGCCATGGAGACAGTGACTGGAGTGAAGAGGGTGATTACGCCATAGAGAGCTATAGAGAGGATTTATTGAGTATTATTAAGCAAATAGGTAAACCGGCTTCTCTGATTGGAGCTTCTCTAGGAGGTATGATCTCATTGAGCACTGCGGGAGACAAACTCTATCAAGATTATTGCAATGCTTTGGTGATGGTTGATATTGGAATTTATCCTAATGAAGATGGTTCCAATGAAATTCTTAAGTTTATGAGTTCAGGCTCTAAAGGTTTTGAATCTTTGGAGGAGGCTTCTAATGCTATATCCTCTTATCTTCCTCATAGAGAAAAGCCAAAAGATGTTTCGGGGTTAAAAAAGAATTTAAGACTTAAAAGTGATGGAAAATATTACTGGCATTGGGACCCAAAATTTATCGAATCCAGAACCGGCAACAGGTCTGTTTATAGAGAAAAACAAAGGGTCTATGCTAATGACATCTCTGTCCCAACGCTTTTAATTCGTGGTGCGTTGAGTAATGTCGTCACTCAAGACGAAGTAGATGATTTTCTTACAACTATTCAGCATGCTGAGTTTATTGAGATAGATAAAGCAGCACATATGATTGCAGGCGATAGGAATGATATCTTTGCCAATGCTGCGATCAGATTTTTGGAGAAGACTCTAAATTAAGGGGTAATCTTTTACTGCTTTTGGTAATATCGAATTCATGATTATAGGGTTAACAGGTGGAATAGGCAGTGGCAAAACTGCAGTCTCGGATAGTTTTGAAGCTCTTGGTATAGATATTGTAGATGCTGATCTTGCTTCAAGAGTGGTTGTGCAAAAAGGAAAGCCTTGCCTCGCTCAAATACAAGAGCACTTTGGAGATGATATTCTTAATGAACATGAAGAGTTGGATCGAGCCAAGCTAAGAGAAATTATCTTTCAATCAGATCAAGAAAAAGAATGGTTGGAATCTTTACTTCATCCGGCCATTGCCAGTCAAATCAAAGATGAACTTGAAGCATCTAATAGCCCTTATACAATTTTAGTTTCCCCTTTACTGCTGGAAACCAATCAGAAGGACTATTGTTCTCAAGTATTGGTTATAGATGTTCCAATTGAAATTCAAATTGAGAGAACACTCAAAAGAGATGGTGTCTCCGAAGAGCAAGTTCAATCAATTATTAGTGCTCAAATTTCTCGCTCAGAGAGGTTAAATCTAGCCGATGAAGTGATTGTGAATGATGGCTCATTGGAAGATTTGCAACGGGCCGTTAAAAATATACACCAGAAATTCCTTTCTCAAAAATAATGTATGTAAAGTGTCCAGAGTGCGGAGAACAAGCTGAATATTCAGAAAAAAATGAATATAGACCGTTCTGTTCTAGTAGATGTCAGCTTTTAGATTTAGGTGCTTGGGCTAGTGAGAGCAGAAAGATAGCTGGGGAAGATGTGGTCGAAATTGAAGAGGATTACGACACCGAGCATTAACTCCTGTAGTCGCTATTTATCAACACATAGTCTTCAGAAAGATCTGAAGTCATCGCTCTAAAGGTTGCTTTGCCTGAGCCTAAGCTTACCTCGATATTTATTTCTTTCTTTTTCATTGCCCTAGAGGCCAACCTTTCAGAATATTTAGGATCAATAAATCCATTTTTTACTAAAGGCTCTTTGTTAAGTTGAATTTTAACTTTATCAATATTGATAACGGTTTTATCTCTTCCAATTGCTGAGAGAATCCTGCCCCAGTTGGCATCACTACCAAACATAGCTGTTTTAACTAAAGGAGACTCGGCTATTGTGAAGGCAACTGATTTAGCTTGCTCAAGATCTTTTGCTTGGGTCACATGAATGATAACTTTTTTAGTTATACCTTCTGCATCTTCTATGAGGAGTTCTGAAAGCTCCTTAAATATTTCAATAATAACTTTTGAAACTTTTTTCTCAGCCGCTGACCCTTTTTTGATATTTTTTATTGAATTACCATTAGTGGCTAAAAGAGAAGAATCATTAGGAGAAGTATCTCCATCGACAGTGATTGTTTCAAAGCTCTCACTTAGGGCAGTGGAGTGAATCTTATTTAAAGAACTCTGGCTGAGGTTAGCGTCAATAAAAACGAAACTTAGCAAGGTAGCAAAGTCTGGTCTTATCATCCCTGAACCTTTAGCAAAACCTGTTATGTAATAAGAAGTGTTACCAACCTTCACTTCCTTGGAAACAATCTTAGGCTTCGTATCAGTTGTTAAGATTGCACTGGCTGCTTGTTTCCAGTTTCTGGAATCAATTTTATTTAACGCAGATTCAAAGGCTTCTAAATAATTCTTTACAGGTAATGATTGTCCAATCACTCCAGTTGAAAAAGGGATTACATTTTCTTTGTTAACACCGACATTCTTAGCTATTGCACTGCAATAAGATTGAGCATCCTTAAGTCCGTTTGGGCCGGTAGCTGCATTTGCATTGCCTGCGTTAATTAAAAGAATTTTATTTTTTTTTGAAGTAAGTGAGAGATTATTTATTGCAAGGCTCACAGGTGCGGCTCTTAGCTTATTGGAAGTAAATTTACCGCTAAGCTTAGATTCTGCAGGCAGTTTTACCACGAGACTATCGTCTCTAGGGCCATATCTTGTATTACTCGAAGCAGTGCCAAATTCTATGCCTTCAATATTATGAATTTTTTTAGGCATTATTTTTTTCTAGCATTCTTCTTGGCCATTTTAGCTTCAGCTCTTCTTAATCTTCTATTGCCTTGTCCTTGAGATGAAGATTCTTCTGATCTAGGAGTTTCTAAAGCAGATTGTGGACTTTGGTGATCTAGTGACTGTTGCTGCTCTTGTTTAGGTAAATTTAGCCCACCAGAGTCTTCTAGTTCTATTTCCACCCTGGATAAAAATCTAACACCTTCAACCCTTATTTTGTTTAAAAGGCTTTCAAACAGTTCAAAAGATTCTCTTCTAAATTCTAACTTAGGATTTTTGCTCGCATAGCTCCTGAGGCCTATGCCTTGTCTAAGGGCATCTACTTCTGCTAAATGATCTTTCCAGGCACTATCAATAATTTGCAAAAGAATCTGTTTTTCAAAATCTCTCATGACGGAGCCAACAGTATTGCTTTTCTCTTTATAAGATTCTTTGGCTGAAATTAATATTTTTTCTTCTATGTCATCGACAGTGATGTTGCTGTTAGTTTTTATCCATTCTTTAATGGGTAACTGAAGTCCAAATATATTTGAAAGTGAACTTTCTAGTATTTCTGTATTCCATTCGTGAGGTTCCAAATCATTTTCAACCACCGCATTAATTTCATCCGCAATAACTGTTTCTCTCATGGAATCTAGGAGTTCGGTAATGACATCAGATTCTAATATATTGTTTCTTTGCGAATATATGATCTGCCTCTGCTCGTTTGCCATATCATCATATTCAAGCAACATTTTTCTTATATCAAAGTTTCTTCCCTCAACTCTTTTTTGAGCTCTTTCTATAGCACCACTTAACATTCTGTGTTCGATGGATTCACCATCCTCGAGACCCACTCGCTGCATAATATTTTTGAATTGATCAGAGGCAAATATTCTCATCAAGTTATCTTCTAATGATATATAAAATCTAGAAGATCCTGGATCGCCTTGCCTACCCGATCTTCCCCTTAATTGATTATCCATTCTTCTTGATTCATTTCTTTCTGTACCAATTACATGCAGTCCGCCTGAATTTAGGACGCTAGTATTAAGTTCTTGCCATTGAGCTTTTAAAGCTTCTTTTTTATCAGGATCAGTAATATTGAGTTTTTCATTTTCAGCTTCCCAATTTCCACCAAGGACAATATCTGTTCCTCGACCAGCCATATTTGTGGCTATGGTAATCACTCCTGGTTTCCCTGCTTGAGAAATAATTTCTGCTTCTTTCGCATGATTTTTGGCATTCAGGACCTGATGCCCTATGTTTTCTTTTTTGAGCAAATTGGATAGTAACTCCGAACTTTCCAAGGAGGCTGTTCCTACAAGAATAGGATTGCCTTTATTTTGATAGTCCTTTATTTCTTCAATTACTGCTTTATATTTCTCAGCTTGAGTTAAGTAAACAAGATCATTCTTATCATCTCTTAACATAGGCTCATTGGTAGGGACCTCTAGTACATTAAGACCGTAAATTTCTGAAAATTCTTCTGCTTCAGTGGAGGCGGTTCCCGTCATACCTGAGAGTTTTTCGTACTGTCTAAAATAATTTTGAAAAGTACATGAAGCTAAAGTTTGGCTTTCCATTTGTATGGGAACCCCTTCCTTTTGTTCAATTGCCTGATGCAGACCATCTGCAAGTCTTCTTCCTGGCATTGCTCTTCCAGTATTCTCATCAATAAGAACCACTTGTCTTTCTTGGACCATATAATCAATATCTTTTTTGAAAAGAAAGTGAGCTCTCAAAGATGATTGGATATAGTGAAGCAATCTTAGATTGCCTGATGAATATAAACTTTGATCTTGCTCCAATAGAGCATCTTGTTTTAGAAGGGTCTCGATAAAGTCATGACCAAGATCTGTAAGCTCGACTTGTTTTGACTTTTCATCCACGATGAAATGACCCGATTGCACTTTTTCTATTTCTTCTTCTTCCGATTCTTCTTCAATTTTTTGTTCTTCCAGTTGTGGAATAAATTTACTTATTTTTTGATAAATTTCTGCTGTATTTTCAGCTGGCCCAGATATGACTAATGGAGTTCTTGCTTCATCAATAAGAATAGAGTCAACTTCATCAATGATCGCAAAATAGTAATCATTCATTAATCTATCTTGGGTATTTACAACCATATTATTTCTTAGGAAGTCGAAACCTAATTCATTATTTGTTGCATAGATCACATCGGCTTCATAGGCCATCTTTCTCTCCTCCATGCTCTGACCGGGAATAATGAAAGAAACCTCCATATCTAAATTTTGATAGATTGGTCCCATCCACCCAGCATCTCTCTTAGCTAGGTAGTCATTGACCGTGACAAGAACCACTTTTCTTTCAGTAATTGAGTTGAGGAATGATGGTAGGGTTGCGACTAATGTTTTCCCTTCACCGGTTGCCATTTCAGCTATTTGGCAGTTATGAAGAGCGATACCACCTAAAAGCTGGCAATCATAATGTCTTAAACCCAACTGTCTTTTGCTAACCTCTCTGACGGTTGCAAAAGCCTCAGGAAGAAGTAAGTCCAGAGATTCTCCATCCTTAAATCTTTTTATAAATTCATTTCTTTTACTCTTTAAATCATTGTCGCTTAGCAACGAAAATTCGTCTTCGAGTGAATTTATTTTATTCACTAAAGGTTGAACTTTTTTTAATATTTTTTGGTTTTTTGAACCAAAGATTTTATCTAATAGACCCATAAACTTTTGATATTTGCAATTCTATCAGGTGCAAACAGTTTATCTAAAAAAATTTATCCAGAACTAGGATCGATAATAGGATCTAGATAGGTGATTGGTGAGTTATTGGCATCGTCATAAGTGACAACTTCCCATGTTTCAGGTCTAGCCATCAGTTCTCTCAGCAAAGCATTATTAACAGTATGACCAGATTTAAATCCTTCAAAGGAGCCAACTAGGTTATGGCCAAGCAGATAAAGATCTCCAATAGCATCTAAAATTTTATGCTTAATCATTTCATTTTCTAATCTCAAACCATCTTCGTTAAGAATCTCATCATCTCCAATAGCTATGGCATTTTTTTCACTTCCACCCAGTACTAAATTATTTTCTTTTAGTTCCTCTAGATCACTTAAAAATCCAAATGTTCTTGCACGACTTACTTCTTTCACAAATGAAGTACTATTAAAGTTGATAGATGCTTTTGTACCGTGTTTTTTTAAGACTGGATGATCCCATACTCCTGTGAAGGCCACTTTGAATCCTTCAAAAGGGGAGACTTGTGCCCATGCATCGTTATAAGGCACTCTCACTTTTTCTTTAATTCGAATAAATTTCTTGGGTTCATCTTGTTCGTGCAACCCTGCAGATTGTATTAAAAAAACAAAAGGTCCAGCACTACCATCCATGATGGGTATTTCAGCTGCATTTACCTCAACATAAGCATTATCTATCCCCAATCCAGCCATTGCAGATAGAAGATGTTCTACCGTGGATATTTTTACATCATTCCAGGTCAGTGATGTCGACATGGTTGTATCACCAACATTTTCTGCTCTGGCTTTTATTTCCACCACTGGATCAAGGTCAACTCTTCTGAAGATTATTCCTGTATCAGGAGGAGCTGGCATTAACTTCAACATGATCGGCTCACCGCTGTGAAGACCTATTCCAAAAGCTTTTATAGAGTTAGATAGAGTGCGTTGAGCTAGCATAAAATTTATTTTACTATATTTGTTTCAGTTAATTTTATTTGTCTCGAAATTTCGAATAATAAGATACCGGTGCTTACAGAGGCATTAAGACTATCCATTTTTTCAGACATATCTATCTTAATAAGTTCGTCACAGTTTTCTCTTGTTAATCTTCTAATTCCTTTATCTTCAGATCCAATTACTAATGCATATTTGCTTGAATAATTTACATTTTCATAAGACTGATTGGCTTGTAGATCGCTCCCGTAAACACTTACCCCTTTTTCTTGAAGTTTATTAATCGTTCTGACAATATTTGTGACAACTACAAATGGAATTAGTTCCGATGCTCCGCAGGATATCTTCCTTACAGATGGAGTGAGGTGACAAGATCGGTTCTTTGGAACAATGACTGCATCAATATCTACACCTGCTGCACTTCGTAAACATGCTCCTACATTGTGCGGATCAGTAAGACCTTCAAGAATTAATATTTTTACTTCATCTTTATTGAGAATAGGATCTAGAAATTGTTCAGATTCCTCAGATCGTTTATTACAAATGATCGCAGCATTTTGATGATTAACTCCCTCAAAATTATCTTCAAAGAATGAGGATCTTTCTTTAATGATCTCTATTTTATTTTCCGTGGCATCTCTTACTAAGGCATTCAATCTTTCATTGTTAGAACTATTAATGAAAAGACTGTGGACCGAACTCGGCCTTGTTTTGATGATTTGAGATACAGCATTAATGCCACATACCAATTCCTCTTCTAGTTTTAGTTTCACTTTAAAAGCCTTAAGTCTATTTTCTTTGAAAAGACTTCGACTTTGTCAATCGTAGCCTTGACCTCATCACCTAGAGAATATGAATGTCGAGAACTATTACTCTGAAGCATCTTGCTATGTTCATCAAAAACATAGAATTCTTTTCTTGGAAGATATTTGATATGGCAAAGCCCTTCAATATTTATCCCCTTGAGCAGGATAAATAATCCAAAATTTGTTACTCCAATTATTTGTCCATCAAATGTTTCGCCGACATGCTCCGCTGCAAAAGCACACTTAAGATGACTGAGGGCTTCTCGTTCTGCTTTTTCTGCCACTCTTTCTTTGGTAGAGCAATCTTTTGCTAATTCCTCTAATTCATCAAAGGTATAAATGGGATTATTGATTTGTTTTTTATCTGAGATAGTTACAGCACCATTATTTGCATGAATCAAAGATTTAATTACTCTATGAACTAGCAGGTCAGGATATCTTCTTATCGGAGAAGTGAAGTGGGAATATGAATCATAGTTTAAAGCATAGTGACCACCTATTTCTGACTCATAAGTTGCAAGACTCATTGAGTAGAGGATCTGAGAATGAATAATATTTTTATCTTTCCTGTCTTTGGCAATATGAGCTAAGGCGGTTAATTTTTTAATATCACTACCATCTCCTAAAGATGCATTAATTCTTCGGCTTCTTAGGAATTCTTCCAATATTTTTACTTTAAGGATATCTGGCTTGGGATGCACTCTAAAAACTGAAGGAATATTAAATTTTAAACACAGATCAGCTGCAGAGATATTTGCTGCGAGCATAAATTCTTCAATCATCATATGAGAGATCTCCCTGGGAGAATCTACAAATTTAGATATCTTTTGATTTTCTACTTTAGGTATAAAGGTAGGCACATCGAGTTCCAATGAACCTCTTTGGCTTCTGTTACTTTTAAGTCTATTGTAAATCTCTATGAGTATTTTTAATGAGTGATCGTAAGGTTTTTTAAACTGCTTTCTCTCCACTTCTCTTGTGACAGTGCCATAAGTGAGTCGTGACTTAGAGTTAATAATTGCTTCAAAAAACGAGGTTCCAGAAAGATTACCCTCGCTATCTACCGTAGTTTTGCAAACTAAACAAAATCTATCTTCATTGGGTTTTAAAGAACATAAATCATTACTTAATACTTCAGGCAGCATAGGAATGACTCTTTGAGAAAAGTAAACAGATGTGCCTCTCTCAAGAGCCTCTTGATCAAGACAACTTCCCTTGTCTATATAACGACCTACATCTGCAATGGCCACATAAAGAATCAGATTTCCTTGCTCATCTTTTTCTCCCAGAACGGCATCATCAAAATCTTTAGCGCTTTTTCCATCTATTGTGACAAAGGTCTTATTTCTTAGATCAACTACTGAGTCAATATCAAATTTCTTTTCTTTGAGCTGCTTGGATTCATTAATTACAGCTTTTGGCCAATCTCTTCTTAGCTGGTGATTCGTAACAGACATTTCATACGCTAGATTGAATTCATTATCTTGGTCAAATAGGTAGGTCATATTTGCTTCGGGTAAAGCATCTGCGGAAGGTTGTTTGTGCATGGTGAATTTTCCAATACCACCATCTTTGGCTGTTTTCTGTAGCGGCTCTCTGATCAAGATCTTCAAATCATATTCATAACCTAAGGGGCTGGTATAAAGCCTTTGACCTCTTTTGAATATTTTACCAATGAACTCTTTCGTATTTTCTTCTTTTACTTTTAGGATTTTTGCCCATCCTTTTTCGGTTAAAGAGAATTCAACTAGATCTCCGGGCATCGCCTTAAAAAGCTCTTTTTTCCCTAGCTTATATTGAGAATCATACTTGAGGTCATCAACATAAAACCCCTTTGATTTATTAGACTTTTTGACAATCCCTCTAAGGACTTGTGGGGTTTGTTTGGATGATTTTTTCAAACTATTTTAATATGGACTATTCTCGGATGACTCTTAGCAATCATTCTAAATGATTAAGTTCATTTAAAGTTATTTTTGTATTTAGTAGAGGTTGCTTGCTAATTACTTAGTCAGTAAAGTTATAGCTATGCATATAGGAATAATTATCTCTTTACTGTTTATTAGCGCACTCTTTTTTCTTTGGCAATATTCAAAAGGGGAACAAGTTGGAAGAAGGATTGGATTTTTATTGAATATCTGGGGAGCAGTAATAGTGTTTTACTTACTCATGATTGTATTTTTATAACCGGAGAAGATTATGGCTGTTAAACATTACGATTGGTCTGCATATCATGCTTATGTAAGGCCAAATAAAGTAGCTATTAGAGACTTGAGCTCAAATCAGTTACTTACTTATAAAGAACTTGATGATAGGGCTTGTCTTTTGGCAAATTGGTTACAAAAAGTAGGAGTGGAGAAAGGTGATAGAGTAGCTATCTTATCTCAAAACTGTGCAGAATTTTTTGAGCTTGAATTTGCTTGTGCCAAGATAGGTGCAATAGAACTGCCTTTGAATTGGAGATTAACAAAGCCAGAACTTGAATACATTATTAATGATAGTACCCCCAAAGTAATTATCTATGATCACTCCTTTTCTGAAATATCTAATGACCTTGTCTCTGATTGCAGCATTTCTGATTCTCTAGAAATTAATAAGGAAGATCCAAATAGCCAATATGAACTGACACTTTCTGAATCTAATCATACTTACGACCAACCTGAGATTGATCAAGAAGACCTCATTATGATCATGTATACCTCCGGAACGACGGGTCACCCTAAAGGAGCAATGATTAATCATCAAATGCAATTTTATAATGTAATCAATCTAGCCTCTCCAGCCTTTGTTTCATCAGATTCCGTTCAATTGGTTGTGCTGCCTCTTTTTCATACCGGAGGAATGAATTGTTACGCTAACCCCGTTTTACATAACGGAGGTGAATTAATTCTTATCAGGGAGTTTGATCCAGGACAGGCTTTATCTATTTTAGGTAATTCAGAGTACAAAGTTTCTCATTTTTTTGCAGTTCCGGCTCCTTATCAATTCATGATGAATCATCCTGATTTTGACAATACGGATTTGTCTAGTCTCAGGATAGCTGGAATTGGTGGAGCACCTTGCGCGGAGGCCATCTTAAAAACGTGGTCAGACAGAGGGGTATCAATGATTCAAGGGTGGGGCATGACAGAAACTAGCCCTGGAGGCATAGGGCTTCCCGCAGAAGATGCAGAGAGGAAACTTGGGTCTGCAGGCAAGCCACTTCTGCACACTGAGGTCAAAGTTGTTGATGAAGAAGGCAAAGAGCTTCCCTGGGGGGAGGTTGGAGAACTTTATATAAGAGGGCCAAATATTACTCCAGGCTATTGGAATAATCCTGAAGCTACCAAAAGTTCTTTCGAAGAAGATTGGCTGAAGACAGGAGATGCAGCAAGATTTGATGATGAAGGTTTTATTTATATAGTAGATCGATGGAAGGATATGTATATTTCAGGAGGAGAAAATGTTTATCCAGCTGAAATTGAAAATGTTCTCTATCAACTTCCTCAGATTGCAGAGGCAGCAATTATAGGAGTTCCAGATGACAGATGGGGGGAGACGGGGGTAGCATTCATTAGCTTAAAGGCAGGCGAAAGTATTGAAGAAAAAGATGTCATTCAGCACTGCATAGATAACCTGGCTAAATTTAAAGTTCCTTATTCTGTAAAGTTTATTGAAGCATTGCCAAGAAATGCTACCGGAAAGGTTTTAAAGCGAACTCTAAGAGAAGAGCTCATTGGCTCTGATGCACCGGCGATAAGTTAAAAATATGAAATTATATGATTTTCCTGGAGCGCCTAATCCTAGAAGAGTAAAAATTTTTGCTGAAGAAAAAAATATCACCTTAGATCTGATTAACTGCGATATGGCAAAAAGAGAGCATAAGTCGCCAGAGTTTTTAAGCAAAAATCCTAGTGGAAAGATTCCAGTTTTAGAGCTTGATGATGGTAGATGTATTGCAGAATCAATTCCAATTTGTAGATATCTTGAAAGCTTAGTCCCTGAGCCTAATTTATTTGGAAATGATCCTTTTGAAATTTCTTTTATTGAGAGTAGAAATCGATTCATAGAACTAGAGCTCTGGAGTCAAATCGGAACTTCTTGGGTGAATGGACCTATAGTAGGTGCAATGGGAATTTTTAATCAAATTCCTGACGCCAAGAAGGCTAGTGATAAGAATGTTGAGGTCTATTACGAAAGATTAAATAAAGAATTTTCATCATCTGAATTTACAGCTGGCGATAGATATACAGTTGCGGATATTACTCTGCTTTCAGCTATTGATTTTGCATCCAGCATGGTTGATCTCAAACCTTCTGAGAGCCTAACGGAACTATATAGGTGGCATAACCAAATACTATCCAGAGCCAGTTCAAAGGTATAACGACCTATGCAAAGTACACATCCTGAATTAAATGAAAGAGCTCAAGGATGGTTAAACTTTTTATACCTCAAAGCCACTTCGCCGGATGATTGGACTGAAGATGGAGCCCCCAATGAATGGTGGGACCAAACATCTACTGCCCCTATGTGTTCATTTCCTCGATTTGATCTTCAGGAATCTACTTATGCAATAGGCCTAATGGCAGATAAAACTCCTGCATGGAGAGAGATTTATTCTGAAATACTTGATGAAATAGCCGAACGCTCAATTACTTACTGGGCTGCTGTTGATTGGCTCTCTCAATTTGGTCACGATCCTGATAGAAAAGATTATCCTGAATCTTGGAAGGGCACATTAATACCTGAAGAATTTTGGGGAAATTACGATGCACCAGGATGGACTGCAAATGGAATTGCTCCATGGGGTTTTCAAATGGATCCAATCGGTGCTGACGGAAATCTTTTCTTTAAAGGTTGGCTAAACCTTACTCAAGCCCTCCATACTTATGTAAGTGGGTATGATAAATGGTCTTCACCATTTAGCCTTTCAGGAGCCTACCGTTCTAAATTTGAGTGGACCCAACATCAGCTCGCTGATCACCTTCATCAACAGTGGACTAAGACTCCAATGGGACCTCATTGCGAAAACACTAAAGCTTGGCCTTTTTGTCTATCGGCTGCCGGTTTGGGTTTGATGATGTATGACAAGGTTTTTGATAATAATTATCACAGCGCCTACTCAGATTGGCTCTCTTTTACTAAAGATAAATATTACGGATTTGATAAAGATGGATCTTTGCAATGGGTAACCATGTATTTTGATCAACTAAAGAATCACCACCACAGAACTTTACCTCCGCATGGCCTTGCAGTTTCTTTCTATGCTAAACCTCAAGATCCGCAATTTGCAGAATTGCTCTATAGAGGAGCGGTGAAATTTTTGGGTTGGGATAATCCTGCAGTCCCTATATCGAATGAATTTATGCCTGACCCACGTATGTTTGCTTTGGGCTTAACCGTATCAAAAGAATTTGATGATCAGATTACTTATGAGCGACTAAAAAAACACGCTGAAGAAAATTTTGAACCACGTTTTTTTGGTCCAAATGATAGCCAGTTTGGTTTTTGGTTCAATCTTGGAGAGAGCTGGCCTAGAGGACAGTTATCTGCCCTGGCGATGTGTGCAGAAGTTTGCGAAGTAGATTCTTGGGAAAATCTTTTTAATAAACCAAATTTTACTAAGTATTATTCTCCAAGTATTCAGGGCGTTGATTTTCCTTCTTTATATGTAAGTAAAGCTAACCATGATGACCAAAAAGGAAAGCTCTACTTTAATATTCTTGATGGAGATAAGACAAAATCAAATCAATTAACTTCGATAGAAGTAATTAATATCCCTGATACCAGTAAGATAAAAATTTTATGTGACGGTATCGACTTCAGAAATTTTGAAATATTAAGCTCTTCCGAAATACTTATTCATACTGATATTAGGCATCATCAGTTTGAAATTGAAACAGGTTACTTTTTGTCAAAACAAGAAGAACAGAGACTTGGTAAGCAACTCGTTATAAATGAACAAATCAATCAACAACCTCAATCAAAATCATCAGGAGTAACTGCCAGGTTGATTCTTCCTTCTGGTTTAAATTCTTGTGCATGTTGTTGAATATCACAATCTTAAAATTTAATTTTAATAATGGAATTTAGTTTTTACTTAACATCAATAGTAATTTTCCTTATCTGTCTTGTAATGGTCTTCAAACCAAGCAAAAACATATCACTCTTCGGAGGCGTTTCTATATGCTTATTATTAATTTATTTAGTCTTCTTTTGAGTTTAGGTACTGAACGTTAAATTACGTAATTCGAACCAATAAAGTTATATAAACTTATTACTCTCGAGCTCGGACTTGATTATTTCTCACCGTATACTACACTTTACGTAGTAATTTAATTTAAATAAGTATATTTACTACTTGTGGGGAGACCAATAATGTTTACAAGACTTAAAGAGAAACTAACTTTTTATATCTCAACTTTAGTTCTATTAAATGCATCAGCGTTTAGTGGAGTTTTAATGTCACAAGCTGCAATAGAAGAAATTGTAGTAACCGCTCGAAAAAAAGCTGAAAGCTTACAAGATGTTCCATTATCCGTATCTGCGCTTCGTGAAAGCTCTTTAGAAGAATTAGGAGTGAATGTATTCGAAGATTATTTATTACAACTTCCAAGTGTTACTGCCGGTGGTGCAGGTCCAGGAACAAGTACTATATATATTAGAGGTCTTGCGTCTACAACACCAAACCTGACAACAGCAGGAGTTGGTGGTTTGGCACCAAACGTATCTTTCTATTTAGATGAGCAACCCCTAGCTCAACCTGGAAGAAATTTAGATGTTTACGCAGCTGATATTGGTCGTATAGAAGTATTGAAAGGCCCTCAAGGAACTCTTTTTGGAGCTAGCTCTCAAGCAGGTGTGGTTAGAATGATTACTAACAAGCCTGTCATAGGCGAGTCGTCAACTAATATAGAAGTTGAGTCTAGGCACATGTCGGAAGGTGAGAATGGAGGCAAGCTAGAATTAGTTGCTAATATACCTCTAGGTGAATCGACTGCAGCAAGATTTGTTTCATACAGAGATAAGAAAGGCGGCTACATAGATCAAGTTGCTGGAAGTGTAAATGCTAGTCAATCTGCTCGTTTTAGACCATCAGGAACTATTAGAAGTAACGGACTTCCCGTTTCTACTGCAAGAAACGGCTTTCAAGCTGGAGCAGACCTTTCAGGAGTAACTTTTGCGGATGCCAACTCTATTGTAAAAGAAGATGTTAACGAAGTTACTTATGAGGGTTTTAGATTGAGTGTAGCTCAAGAAATTAACGATAATTGGGATGCTCTAGTATCAGTTTCTAATCAAACTATAGAGTCAGATGGAGTTTTCTTCACAGACCCTACTTTAGGTGATTTAGAAGTTCAAAGATTTCATAACGATACTTTAGAAGATGAATTCGATAATATGAGCTTAACCATAGAAGGTTCAATTGGTGATCTAGAAGTTGTTTACGCCGGTGCTTATACAGATAGAAATTCTGATCAAATCATTGATTACACCGACTATCTTTTTGTTGGCCAATACTTGCCATATTATATTTGTGATTACTATGTAACTTATACGAAATATGCACCTGGAAACGTACCAACTGGTGCTTGTCCAGCTCCTGATATGTTCGTTGATTCGATTACAGATTCTACAGTTAAAACACATGAAATTAGAATAAATGCACCCATCAATGACAACATGAGCATTACAGCCGGTGCATTTATGAGCGATCTGGAATTGAAGGAACATAATAAGTTTACTTATCCTGGGGCTGTTGAGAGCGATATAGGATGGGGAATAAATTACTCCTTAACAGACACATCGGTATATGGTTATCAGGCTCTTTTAGATAGTAAAACTGGAGAATTGAAATCGAAGCAATATGCAGCTGCTGGATGGCATTCCGGTAGAGGGCCATACATGCCACCTGTAATGTTTGTTAATGATATTAAAAGAACGGATAAACAGAAAGGTATTTTCGGAGAACTAGCTATAGATTTATCAAATACGGTAGAACTGACCGTGGGTGCAAGATGGTATGACATTGCAGTAGATTTAGAAGGAGCTGCCAACGCTTCGTTTAGTACTGGTTTCGGTGGGGGTGATCAACAAAGGTTTGGTACTAATTTATCAGCAGCATTTAATGAACCTGGAGTTGTCACAGGCAATCCGTTTATTGATTCATTAGATTATCCCGATAAAGCGGAATCCGATGGAGTTATAGGAAAAGCAACTCTGTCTTGGAATAAGTCTGATGATGTTATGTATTACGTCACTTGGTCTGAAGGTTTCAGGCCGGGATTATTAAATCGTCCGGCGGGTCAATCAACTCCAGATGGATCTTATACAGTTAGACCTGTTACTGATTCCGATGAAGTGACTAACTATGAATTCGGTTGGAAGACAGTTTTACAAGATGGTCGA
>CALJGK010000047.1 GCA_938075195.1 uncultured SAR86 cluster bacterium | reverse complement strand
AAGAATTTATTGCTGGGCTTGAGACACAGTCTGTTAATGATGGCGATTCTCAGTACTTTAACTACAAAGATAATTTAAATGGCTTCAATGTTAATGTTGGATACAAGAAGTCTGAATTTGGCAATTTTGATATTCCTGATGGTGCAATCATTCATGAAGATGATCACGAAGAAGAAGAACTGTCTTATCTAGAAAACTCAGACCTGGAAATAGAATCGACTAAATTTGGTATTTCTAGATCAGGAGAATGGGGTTATTTTGGTGTATCTATAGATAACCATGAGAGCATGTACGGTATTCCGTACCACGGAGAACATGACGACGAGCACCCTGAAGATCCAGATCACCCTGAAGATGACCCAGATCACCCTGAAGATGAACACGAAGAAGAAAGAATCTTCTCTAGTACTGACCAAGAGTCTTTTACTATCAAGGGACAATACAACGTCATGGGTAATTTATTAAAGTCAGTAACATACAACTATAGAGATACTGACTATGAATTAATTGAAGCACACGCTGAAGAAGAAGGTCATGATGGTGAGGAACATGCGCCTACAGTTTTTGCTAATGACGCTACAGAATATGGAGCTATATTTGATTTATCAAATGATAACTTTATTCAAAAGATATCATTAAATTTTGTTGATGAAGATTCATCTATTGTGGGAGAAGAGTCATTTATGAATCCTGCTAATAATGAAGAATTTACACTTGGATATTTTGTAAGTACTGATTTAGATGTGTTTTACCTAGATGCAGGTTTCAGAATAGATCAAATTGAAAGAACAGGAAGTGTCACAGATCATGATCATGGAGATATTGATTACTTCAATATAGACGACGACACTAATAGCTTTGCACTATCAATTGGACGAGACTTAAGTGATTCACTAGATGTGAATATAGGATTTGCAAGCGTAGAAAGATTGCCTTCAGTTATAGAGTTGTTTATGAATGGTCCGCATTTGGCAACAGGAAGACTTGAGACAGGTAATCCAAACCTTAAGAGCGAAACATCAAATAACTTTGATATAACCTTCAACTATAGCAATGATGACTCCTATGTTATGGCTAGTTTTTATATCAACGATGTAGATAACTATATAACTCTTTTGGACGAGCTTGATGGTCATGATAAAGATGACGACGCAGTTCCACATGCTCATCCCGAATACGAACATCTTATCCATGCTGATTACGCGCAAGAAGACGCAGAGTTCAGAGGATATGAGTTTGAATTTGGTAGAACTTTCCGTCTAGGATCTGGTGACTTAAGATTATCTTTTGGAAGAGATGATGTTAATGCAGAGTTTAGTGATGGTCATAATGTCCCAAGAATTAATCCTGCAAGAAATATCTACTCTCTATCTTATGTTGAAAACGATTGGGTATTTAAACTTAGTCTGAAAGACGTAGAGAAGCAAGATGATATAGGCGAAGGTGAAACAGCTACTGATTCCTATCAAATGCTGAATACCAGATTAACAAAAACTTTTGATATCAGTGGAGCGGGTGATTTAAAAGTCTCTATATTTGGAAGTAACTTATTAGATGAAGCTGCAAGAAATCATTCTTCGTTTGTGAAGAAGCAGGTTCCTTTAGCTGGAAGAAACTACGGAGCTAAGTTTGTTTATAACTTTTAAATAAGTTTCTTAACCTGACTTCGGTTGGGTATATATTGTCATACCTCCCCAAAGGCACGACGATAGGAAGGGATCAGGAATGGACTCCTGGTCCCTTTTTTTTATTTATTTCCTTTGATGGCAAAGTATATTCCTAACAGCAGAAGAAAGAGTTGTTCACTTGCAAATAGAATCGATCCTCTTTCGCCAAAGAATATTCCCCAATCAGAGTGAGCAATTAATAGAGCAAAGATCATTATTACTCCTATGGCTCCTCCGGATATTCTAGTCATTAAATGACCTAGTTCACTCATCGCATTGACAAGAAGGCCGCCGATAATTATTCCTATACCAGCCAATATTTCTCCCCAAGCAACCATATATGCAGCAGTTTCAGCTATGGGCACACCTTTAGAACTTAACCAACCAACAAATCCATCCGATATTGGAAGCTTGCCATATCCATGAAGAAAGAAGGCAACACCTAGCCCTAGTCTTAACAGCCAATTTGCAAGTCCATTTAAGGGTGATGCTATCCGGTCAAAAAAATTATTTATTTGTTCCATTACTACTCTCCAAGTTTTATTTTATTTTACTACCAGCTCCTAAAGATATTAATCATTTCCTGATCATTTGTATTATTTTCTTCATCTACGTCTAGTAAATCACTAATGTCATTCAGCTCTTTGAAAAATTCATTTGGATCTATAGCTCCTTCAGGAGCAAACACACCTTTTTGTAATATTTTCCCGTCAACTAAAAGCTTTAAGCCACATGCCAGAGGAATGCCTGTAGCCTCTCCCATACTTATTAAGTCTGAAGCTCTAAATGTAGTACCACAAGAAGCTTGTTTGCCGTCCTTTTTTCCTATGGCCAATGAATATATGGGAGGAGGCTCCATAGGATTAATGTTTTTCAGATCAATCCCAGTCTCAATTCCTTGGTCTTCAAGATCTTTTCTTATGGACGAAGAAAGACTTTGAACTATGCCTGCAGCCTTTTCTACTGAAATAATTTTCCAATCTACAAGTCTCATAATCCACTTGAGTGTTCCAAATTCACTACCATGAGCTAAATTAATACTATTTTTGATAGTTTTGAAATGGTGTGGAAAAGTGATTGCTTCAGGATGTCCAAAGATACGTGTCTTGAATTTACCAAAGCCAGGAAAGTCTATTTCGACTTCTTTAAGTGGCTTAACCATTTTCGCTTTACCCTTTTCTTGGATTTTTACAGTCCCAGTCATCTGTTGAACCGCATGGATCATTGCTGCGTTAACACCTGACTGAGATGACTCTTCCTCAGGTGTTGCACCATCCATAGTCCAACCTGTATAAAGTGTTTCAACTTCATCTAGCTCTCGGATGGCAGCAGCACCGAGCATATTTGTAAGACCTGGACTGGCACCCATGCCAAGTATGGCCGTTACACCTTTGCTAGAAGCATCATCATTGTATTTGAGCATTTCAATCGTTGGCTCCCAGTCATCATTGATGTCTAGATAGTGACAGCCACATTCGATTGCTGCCTCCAGTACAGGAGGTCCAAATTTAAAGAAAGGTCCCACGGTATTGATAACAACATCCACTGATCGCATTTTTTCTTTAAGCTTCTCTGTATTGGTAATATCCAAACCAATCCCAGAAACCTTTTCATTCATTGACTTGGCGAAATCAATAGCGCTCTTTTCATTAATATCAGCAACTATGATTTTTTCTATACTGTCGAAGTGCATGGCTGTTTCTACTGCAAAACGGCCCATACCTCCACTTCCACCTAAGGCGAGTATTTTCATATTTTTAAATTAAGTTATTTATTAGACAAACACTAAACAGAAACTATGTCGTATATTCGAATTGATGGTGCTTCTATACACATAGAGGTTATCTTCTCTACAGTTCCATCTTCTATCCTAAAGGCAACATATCTTTCGTAGTGCTCTTTGGAGTCCCATATTTCTGTAAGAACCCAGTTATTTTTATCTTCTACGTTATAAGTAAGATCAATGGAGTGACAACCTTCATACGCTCTTGTAACTTTGAATGCTTCTCGACAAAGTTCAGTAAAATTATTGACCTCATCTGCATTCAAATTCCCTTCAAATAAAACATTCACAGTCATTAGATTATCTCCTTTAGTTATGAGTTAATTTTACTAAATCTAGAAAGAAATTAGAAAGATAAATGATAGCCCATTAGCGCAGTCCAATTTCTTTTCATTTGTGGTCTATTGAGATTCTGTTTTATGGGTTTAAACACTTCGAGACCGATTGATACCAAATCCAAGACTAAGATCTTTGCCACCATAGCTCCTAGGGTTTGCAGTTTGACCTATCCGCAGAATATTATTTCTTTCTCAGTCTAATAGATGCAGGTGTAACTTCAACTAATTCATCATCTTCTACAAACTCAAGGGCTTGTTCTAAAGTATGCTCGATATGGGGAGTCAGAATTAGATTTTCATCTGTCCCAGCAGCCCTTATATTTGTTAACTGCTTAGCTTTAGTTGGATTTACAGGTAAATCATTATCTCTTGAGTGGAGGCCTACAATCTGTCCAATATATATGTCCTTTCCATGGCCAACAAACATACGACCCCTTTCTTGTAAATTAAAAAGGGAATAGGCCAGAGTTTTGCCGGCTGCCATAGACACTAAAACACCATTTTGTCTTTTTGCTAGTTCACCATCTTTGGCTTTACCATAATGATCAAATACACTCGTCATAATGCCAGTTCCGCTAGTCATCGTTAAAAAGCTTGATCTAAAGCCTATCATCCCTCTTGAGGGAGCTAGAAACTCTAACTTAATTCGACCTTTTCCATCTGGCTCCATATTCTTAAGATCAGCCTTTCTTTGTCCCATTTCTTCCATTATAGATCCTTGATGCTTGTCTTCTATGTCTATAACTATCTGTTCAAAAGGCTCATGCACTTCACCATTCACCTCTTTTTGAATAACTTCAGGTTTAGAAACGCCCAACTCGTAATCTTCCCGTCTCATATTTTCTATCAATACAGAAAGGTGTAATTCACCACGACCAGAAACTTTAAATTTATCAGGGGAATCACCTTGCTCCACTCTTAGAGCAACATTGTGGATTAGTTCTTGTTCTAAGCGCTCCTTCAAATTTCTAGAAGATATATATTTGCCTTCTCTTCCTGCAAAAGGCGAATTATTAACTTGAAAGGTCATACTAACCGTAGGCTCATCTACACTCAGCGGGGGCAGGGCTTCAATTTCATCTGGGCTGCATAAAGTATCAGAAATATTTAGTTTATCTATTCCTGTAATGCAGATGATATCTCCGGCTTGAGCTTCATCAACTTCTACTCTTTCAAGACCGTTATATCCCATAACTTGTAAAACTCTACCCTTACGTTCCGTGGCATCAGAGCCTACAATTATTACTTGTTCATTAGGTTTAATTTTTCCTCTTGTAATTCTCCCTATGCCAATAACACCAACATAGCTATTGTAATCTAGAGCACTAATTTGCATTTGCAATGCTCCCTCATCATTCACTTCTGGAGAATTCACTTTCTCTAAAATTAGGTCTAATAAAGGTGCCATGTCTTCTGCCATTGCATCTTCATCTAAGCCGGCAACACCATTGAGAGCTGATGCATAAATGACAGGAAAATCTAACTGCTCATCATTGCCACCAAGCCTATCAAATAAATCGAATACTTGGTCCAAGACCCAGTCAGGTCTTGCTCCTGGCCTGTCGATCTTATTTATTACTAGGATTGGATTTAATCCTTGATCAAAAGCTTTTTGGGTTACAAATCTAGTTTGAGGCATAGGACCATCAACTGCGTCTACAAGTAGCAAAACGGAATCTACCATCGATAGTACGCGTTCGACTTCGCCACCAAAATCAGCATGACCAGGAGTATCTACAATATTTATTCTATGATCATTCCAGCTAATAGCTGTGTTTTTAGCGAGAATCGTTATCCCTCTTTCTTTTTCCTGATCATCTGAGTCCATGATCCTCTCAGTACCCATATTTTTTCTATCAAGCGTTCCTGATTGCTGTAAAAGTTTATCGACAAGGGTTGTTTTGCCGTGATCGACATGAGCAATAATGGCAACATTTCTGAGTTTCTTTATAGACATGGGTTTTAAGAAAGTCGCGATTATAAGCTTTTATGAAGAATCTTCTATTACTTTTTTTGAATCATCGAGTGACTTAAGGGATTTGGGCAGCAGTTCATGATAAGAGCATCTTCAATTGACATATTTTTAAAAGCTCTAAGCTTATCTAAGAACTCTTTTGCTTCGGAGTTATTCCTTTTTTCAGCTAGTAGGAAATACTTTAGTCCTAGCTCGGGGCTAGATTCTAGATTGACTCCATCTGTATAAATAATCGCAATATTAAAAGGGGCCTTGGAATGTCCCTGCTCATGGGCTCTTTGATACCAATAAACCGCTTTTTCTATATCTTTTCCTATACCTCTTCCGATGGAATAATTAACACCAGTATTAAATTGAGAAACTGATACACCCTGGGTTGCTAAAGACAGATCATAAACGAAATCATCTTTGTCAGTAATTGCTTTTGTTTGAAGACTTTGTGATACAAAGAGTGATAAAAAAATTTTAAAAACAAATCTTTCCATCACTATGTATTTTTAATCCATTCTTACTACAACTTTTCCTAACACTTTCCTGTCTTCTAAAGTTTTTATTGCAGTAGCAGCCTCTTGAAGACTATAAGTTTCGCTCACAAAAGGTTTAATCTTGCCTTGTTCATGAAGCTCAAATAGTTCCTTAAAGTTCTGTTGGTTTTCTGCTTGATCTACTGCAGCAAACTGACCCCAGAATACACCAACTATCTGGCACTCTTTGAGCAGAGTTAAGTTCAAAGGCATTTTAGGAATTCCGGCCGTGAATCCGATAACCAGATATTTGCCATGCCTTGCTATAGCTCTTAGCGCTGGCTCTGCATAATCCCCGCCGACAAGATCATAGATCATATCAACACCACCACCTGTAGCTTCTTTGATTTGGTCAGAAAATTTCTTTTGTAAATCTCTATCCATATCTCTTTCGTAGATAATTCCTTCATCCGCACCTTCTCTAATGCAAAGATCAATTTTTTCTTGTGAAGAGGCTGCGGCAATGACTTTTGCACCCATGGCCTTAGCAATGTGAATAGCCGTGATGCCTAATCCACCACCAGCCCCTAGGACTAGTACAGATTGTCCTTCCTTTAATTCGCCTCGTTGCTTGAAGGCATGATAAGTAGTTCCATAATTCAGAGGAAAACCAGCCGCAGTATCAAAGTCCATAGACTCGGGTAAGGGCATTAATTGATACTCAGGATAGACTCCTTTTTCACGCAAACCGCCAGATCCTATACTTCCCATAACTCTGTCTCCTTCTTGATGAAGAGTTACGCCTTCGCCTATAGAAGAAATGACGCCAGAGATTTCACTTCCCGGACTAAATGGAAATGGGGGCTTGAATTGATATAAACCTTGAACTATGAGAACATCTGGAAAACTAATACCTGTCGCTTTAATATCAACAACTACCTCACCAGGACCCGCGACAGGGTCATCAATTTCTTCAACTTTATGTGAGTCGACTGGTCCAAATTCTTTACACAGAAATGCTTTCATAAAACTATCCTTTATTGATTTAGTTTATTAAATTAACGTTTAAATATAAAACGTCAAGAAATCTTATTTAAAAATTCTTTTAAGTAGTCTTCAAAATCTTCTTGTTGACTGGATTCAATATCTCGAGCGTCTTGAAGAGATTTCTTGGATGCTTCAATTAGGCTCTCTGTATGCTTTGGAGAAATATTCTTTATCTCATTTTGATGGAGATTTGATACATGCATTCCATATTCTTGAAAAGACATTCCATGATCTATTATGTTCTTAAGTAAGGAGCCGCTTAAAGATGAATCTAAATTGTTTAAGGTCTTTTTTTGATTTTTTAATGTGTTGAGCCAGATATTTTCATTTTCAGAGACTATTACTTCATCCATAAATTTGGCTATTTCATCCATATCATTAAGGATTCTTAGTGCTTCATCTTTAATTAATACTTCCGAAGATTTTGAAGTGATAGTTTGATCTATACTTCTTCCGGCGTTGACTACTATTTTGTGATTTTTGAAGATCTCATTGGACTCATCGTTATCAATTGAAGGACTATCCTGAAGGAAACAATACAAGATTAGTAAATCAAGAAAATAAATCTGCTCTTCTGAAATGCCAATAATAGAATCAGGATTGAGATCAATGCACCTAAGTTCTAGATAATCTATTCCTTCTTGCGAAAGAATATTTAAAGGCCTTTCACCTGTTGGACAGACCCTTTTGGGCCTTATGGTGCTGTAATATTCATTTTCTATTTGAATAATGGAATCATTTAATTGAATTCTCTCATCTCCATTAAATTCACCAACTTTTTTATACAAAGGATAGGAGGTTTCTAGAGCGTTCTTTAAATCAGCACAATAATCTTCGATTGAATTGTAAGAAATATTAAGACTGTCTTGTGCTTCACTGATATACCCCAGGTCACCCATCCTTAAGGAGGTTGCATAAGGCTTGTATATATCGTCTGAGTTTAATTCTTCTAAGTCATGATCTCTATCTTTTGCAAATGAATTATTGGCAAGTGGTGAAGAGCCATAAAGAAGTAAATACAACCATCCATATCTTCGAAAATTTCTCGCAATACCTAAATAAATATTATTTTTAAATTCTTGTATATCAGCAGAATTTTCTTCAGCAAGAATCTCAAGGAATTTATCAGAGAATGAAAAATTATAATGAATACCCGCAATAGCTTGCATCATACTTCCATATCTATTGGACAGACCTTTCCTATAGGTCTCTTTCATCATTCCTTGATTAGAAGATCCATAATTTCCAATTGGTATGGAATCTTCCAACTCGATTGTGCACGGCATGCTTAAAGGCCATAACGATTCTTCTTCAAGATTTTGATTCACGAATACATGAAGTTCCGTTAAGAAATCAAGACATTCTTTTGCGCTATTGAATGTTGGTGTGACCAATTCAAGCAATGCTTCAGAAAAATCTGTGGTTATGTAAGGATTTGTTAGTGCCGAGCCAAGACCTTCAGGATGATTTTTTTGAGAAATTCTTCCAGATGAATCTATCCTTAAGCATTCCTTTTCAATGCCTCGATTGATGAGATTTAGTTCGGAGTATGCTTTTGATTTCTTTAAGTCATCTAAAGAAAATCTATTCATTATTTTACCTAGGGCCGGCCTCAACAATTGATTCAGCAACATCAAATTTTTTGAAGTTCTCTTTAAATTGATTGACTAGTTTTTCTTCATACTCTGCGTAAGAAGATGGATTTTCCCAGTTCTTGATTGGATTTAATAGCTCACTATCGACACCATCGACATGCAAAGGGACTTGCAAGTTCATCCCATTAATTGTTTCAGTTTCAGCGCCGATAAGTGCGCCTGACTGTATAGCGGATATTATTGATCTAGTAACTGGTATATTGAATCGTTTACCTATTCCGTAGGGTCCGCCCGTCCAACCAGTGTTTACTAAGTAAACTTTACTATCAAATTCTTCAATTCTTTTCATCAATAGATCAGCATAGACACCCGCTGCTCTTGGAAAAAAAGGAGCTCCATAGCAGGTAGAAAAGGTTGTCTTAAAAGCTTCAGTAGATCCTACTTCAGTAGACCCAATTGCAGCGGTATAGCCGCTAAGGAAGTGATAGGCAGCAGCTTCTTTGCTCAGAATGGAAACTGGAGGAATTACGCCTGAAAGGTCACAGGTTAAGAAAATCACAGCATTGGGTTCTCCTCCTGCATTTTCGTCCGTTCTTTTCTCTATGTGTTCTCTTGGATAAACAACACGAGTATTCTCCGTTAAGGAAGCATCTGAATAATCTGGATCCTTAGTATCTGAATCAATAACTACGTTTTCCATCACGCTACCTCTCTTGATAGCATCCCATATTACGGGTTCATTTTTCTGAGTAAGATCTATGCATTTAGCGTAACAGCCTCCCTCAAAATTAAAAACTGTTCCAGGGCCCCATCCATGCTCATCATCTCCGATCAGATCTCTATCTGGATCCGCAGATAAGGTAGTTTTTCCTGTTCCTGAAAGCCCAAAAAATAAGCAAACTTCACCATTACTCCCAACATTTGAGGCACAGTGCATGGGGAGGACATCTTTTTCAGGCAAAAGAAAATTTTGTACAGCAAACATTGATTTTTTCATTTCTCCTGCGTATGGCATACCAGCCAAGAGAACCTTTTTTCTAGTGAAGTCTAATAAAACAACACCATCGCTATTAGTCCCATCACGATCTGGGTCGCAGACAAATTCAGGTGCACTCATGATCTCCCAACTGTCTTTGTTTTTAGGATTGAATTCATTAGGCCTAATAAACATTTGTTTACCAAAAAGATTATGCCAAGCCCACTGAGTTCTTATTTTTACAGGAACATAGTAATCAGAATGTTCTCCTACATGCAGTGAAGAAACGAAGGTATCCCTTTCGTTCATATACTCTTCTACTCTTTCCCATAGACCTAAAAATGTAGCACTATCAAATGGCTTGTTAACGTCTCCCCAATCTACAGAATTTTCTGTTGAATCATCTTTTACTATGAATCTATCAAGAGGGCTTCTGCCAGTTCTGCTTCCAGTTTTGACAAGCAGGGCACCATTAGAAGCTATTTCGCCTTCATTTCTTTCTAGAGAGATGTTTATGAGCTCTTCGACAGATAAATTTTCGTAGATAGATGACATTCAAGAATCCTTTTAAATTGGCGAGTATTATATAGATTTAATCTTAAATATGAGAATGAATTTCATTTACATTCTTTAAAATTAAAAAACAGTACACAGCAATACAAACGAAACCAATTAAGAGCCATCCAGGGATGCTTATCCCCATAAATGACCATAAAACTTCTGCACAATTTCCGTCACCACTAAAAGCCATTATTAAGACTTCTAAGAATGGCAAAGTAGAAAATAAGTAATCTATATCAGGAGCACAACTTGGCACTAAATCTGCGGGTAAGTTTTGCAGATAAAGCTGTCTAATAGAGAGAGCTGCACCAGAAAAAACACATACTAGGACGCTTAAGATCATTACCTTGTATAGATTTATATTTTTTGAATTAATCATTAAGCCTAAAGCGGCAATAATCCCTATAAGAATTACTGCTCCTCTTTGCATATAGCAGAGAATGCAAGGTTTCAGCTGCAGAAAATGTTCCATAAACAATGCTACAGCCATCATGCCAAGTGATAACATTAAAAGAATAGAGAAAGTTCTTTTTGGACTTTTAGTAATTAATTCCATTAGTGTGCCTGATCCCAATTATCCCCAACTCCAACATCAATATCTAGCGGAACATCTAGGCTAGCAGCCCCCATCATTGACTCGGTGACAAGGCCAATAACTTCATCTATTTCTTTATTTGGGGTATCTAAAATAAGCTCATCGTGTACTTGCAGGATTAGTTTGGCTTCAACATTTGTTTCTTTTATGAGTTGATGCATTTTTATCATCGCAATTTTCATAATATCTGCTGCGGTGCCTTGAACAGGTGCATTAATAGCAGCTCTCTCGGAAGCTTGTCTTCTCATGGCATTACTGGCATTTATATCTCTTAGATAAAGTCTTCGACCAAATAAAGTTTCAACATAACCATTCTCTGCTGCAAAATCTTTTGTCGTTTCCATGTATTTTTTAACTCCAGGATATTTTTCAAAATACATAGCCATGTACTCAGCTGCCAGATTTCTATTTATATTCAGTTGCTTGCCTAAACCAAAAGCAGAAATACCGTAAATCAAACCAAAATTAATTGCTTTAGCATTTCTTCTTAAATCTGTAGTAACTGCTTCTATATCTACATTGAACACTTCGCTAGCAGTTTTGCTATGGACATCTTCCCCGTCCTGGAATGCAGTGAGGAGACCTTTGTCTTTAGACATATGTGCCATGACACGAAGTTCAATCTGCGAATAGTCTGCAGAAACAAATTTATGTCCCTTGGAAGGCTCAAAGGCTTGTCTGATTCTTCTTCCATCTTCTGTCCTGATTGGAATATTTTGTAAATTTGGATCTGAAGAAGACAATCTGCCCGTTGTAGTAACTGCTTGATGGAAGGAGGTATGAACCTTGCCAGTTGAGATTGATATTTGATTAGGCAATTTATCTGTATAAGTTGATTTTAATTTACTGAGCGTCCTATGCTCTAAAAGTATTTTCGGAAGTTCATACTCTTCTGCCAACTCAGCAAGGACTTTTTCGTCTGTTGAGGGCTGACCTCCTGGAGTTTTCTTAATTACCCTATAGCCCAATTTATCAAAAAATATTTCTCTTAATTGTTTTGTTGATCCTAGATTAAATTCATCACCAGCTAAAACATATGCCTTCTTTTCAATTTTATTTATTCTATTTTCTAGATCTTTTGATTGAGCATTTAAAATCTTAGAATTGAGTACAGCTCCATTTTGTTCCATTTCTGAAAGTACCTCTATCAGGGGTATTTCAATATCTTCATTCAGTTTCTTGAGAGATTCAACAGACTCTAGCTTGGAAAGAAGCTCTTCATACAGTCTTAGGGTTATATCAGCGTCTTCAGCTGCATAATTTGTTGCATCAGCAATTGATACTTCGTCAAAGGTTACTTGTTTAACACCTTTTCCAGCCACATCTTCAAAAGTAGAAGTTTTGTAACCCAAATAATATGAAGAAAGGGCATCTAGATTATGTCTTGTTGCCGAAGCATCAAGAACATAGCTCATCATCATAGTGTCATTCTTGATAGATGAAATATTAATGCCATGCTGAGATAGGATATTCATATCAAACTTTATATTCTGCCCTATAATTTTTTGCTTAGAATCTTCAAGTAGCGGCCTTAACTCTTCAAGCACATAATCCATATCAAGCTGTGGAGAGGTGTCATCCTTGTGATTGATGGGAATGTAAAAGGCTTCTCCTGGCGTAAAACTCATTGAGATACCGACAAGATCAGAATCCATATAGTCTAAACCAGTTGTTTCGGTGTCTAATGCCAACGTCTTTGCTTGAGATGCATTTTTTATTAATTTCTCCAAATCATCTTTGGTTGAAATGCATTTATAGGAAGAATCTATAGCAGGCTGAACAGATTTTTTTTGAGGTACTTCTTGCAGCCATGAATTAAATTCTAACTCTTTATAAAGTTCAGTTAACTCATCGGCATTAGGATCTTGCACTTTCAGATCTTCGATACCTATTTCTAATTCAACATCAGTTTTTATTGTGACTAATTCATAAGCTAGCTCTAAAGTATCTAGAGATGATCGAAGGTTTTCTCCAACTTTCCCTCCGATTGATTCGGCATTCTTTATCACACCCTCAATGTCTGTGTACTCTTCAAGCCATTTTACTGCTGTTTTAGGACCGACTTTATCAACGCCTGGAACGTTATCAGACTTGTCTCCTATCAGAGCTAAATAGTCTGTTATATGATCAGGATCAACACCAAACTTTTTCTTTACTCCCGCTTCATCTAAGAGCTCTCCACTCATGGTATTTACAACACTAACGTTTTCACAGACTAATTGAGTCATATCTTTATCGCCCGTTGATATAACAGTATCTAATTTTTTTTGTCTCGCTTGTTCTGCCAACGTTCCAATGACGTCATCAGCCTCAACGCCTGAAATCATGATTAACTTAATTCCCATCAAAGAAATAATTCTGTGAATGGGTTCTATCTGAAGGACCAGATCTTCAGGCATTGGAGGTCTATTTGCCTTATATTCTGAATACATATCATGTCTAAAAGTCTTTCCCTTTGCATCAAAAACAACAGCAAGGGGACTATCAGGATGGTCAATCAAGATCCTTTTGATCATGCTAATAACACCTTTAATCGCACCAGTTGGTTGATTGTTGCTATTGGTTAAAGGAGGGAGTGCATGATAGGCTCTGTAGAGATAAGAAGAGCCATCTACTAAAATTATTGGATCTTTATCTTCGCTCATTTAATTATCTTTTCTCCTGTAGAGTCTATTTCTGCCAGAGCCTTTATTTCTCCAGCTGACATCTTCTTGCAGTCCGGCTTCGGTCGTAATAGTCTCGATTTGATTTAAATTTTCTTCAAGGTTTTTGCCTTCAACTTCTATTAGGATACTTTGGATTCTAGGAAGTGTTAGTTTGGCCCCCTCAAGTATTTCTAATTCTCGGCCATCCACGTCTAGTTTTATATGATCAGGACTCGGTACACCTTCAATTTCAAAAAGATCATCCAGTTTAATGGCTATAACTGACTGAAATCCATTCACTTCAAATTCTCCAAACTGGTTTGTATTAGATCCGATGCTGTTATGTGAGGCTCCAGAGCTAGTATCTTTCATAAACAGGTTGAGCAAGGTGGTTTCTTTACTTCCAGCAAAACATAAAGCTTGAATATATTGATCTAATCCATTGAGCCTAATATTTGCATTGAGGGTAGCGTAAGATTCCGCAGAAGGCTCGATTGATAAAACGGTATTTTTCCTTTCTAAAGCAGCATATAGGCTAAAGACTCCTATATTTGCCCCTATATCCCATAGCACATGATTCTCTTTGATGCTTTGTCGAATCCATTCGAATGTTTCAGGTTCGCTTCTATCTGAATCTACATCTTGAGGGACTGATCCAGGGGAATCTATCCTGAAATTTATAATTCCTCGATCTGTTTCAATCGAGTGAGTTGTCTTGTAGGACTGGCTTAAACGAGCAAAAGTTTTAAGTCTAGTCCTTGCACTTGAGCCTATATTCAACAAAGAACTCAGTCGTAAAATTATATTTGATCTAGTTTTGCTAATTTTTATCCCTCGGTTCAATTTTACCCTACAAAAAAGTTAAAAAAATAAATATAAAGTCGAACTTTTAAAAATTCTTACTGTCTATGTATTAGTAAAGTTAATAGCCCTAACTTTCACTAAAGCTTCGAGCAACCCCAAATGCTCGGAGCTTTTTTTATTTTAGGCCTTCTATTTTTTCTACAAGAGATGAAATTCCTGTTTTATCTGTTGCTGATGTTGTGATGATGTAGTGTTCTATAGATAATTTAGACAAGGTCTTTTGTGCATTATGCAATGCTTGGGAGGCTTTATTTCTTGAAAGTTTGTCCGACTTATTGAGTAATAAAATCATGGGAAGGTTTTTTTTCTCGCACCAACTAATTAAATTCATATCATCATCTTTAAATGGGTGCCTGATATCCATTATTATACAAAGGGCCTTCAAACATTTTCGAGTTGTTAGGTATTGTTCTATTTCTTGACCCCAAGCAGCCCTCATTTTTTTTGATACCTTGGCGTATCCATAGCCAGGAAGATCTATTATATTTAAGTCGCCTTCTAGCCCAATCTCGAACACATTGATGGCTTGAGTTCTTCCAGGAGTTTTACTTGTTTTTGCTAGTTTTTTGTTATTAGTTAACGCATTAAGCACGCTAGATTTGCCACAATTAGATCTTCCACAAAAGGCTATCTCCGAACCTTTTTCGCCAGGCATATCCTTGCTAGTAGGATAACTCCCTGTAAATTTTGCGCTCTGAAAATAGGAATAAGTCATTTAATCTTTAAGTTTAGGATCGCCAGAAAGGTTAGTATATAATGTCGGCGCGTTACATCATATTTAAAGATAGATTCTTAAATGAAACTAAAAAATCTAATAATCTTAACCTCTATATTTTTCTTTCTAGGTGCTGGAAATCCAGATTCCGGAAAAGATAAAGTTGCTGTATGTGCCGGATGTCATGGAATCGATGGAAATAGTGTCGTCGGTATATGGCCTTCACTCGCAGGCCAGAATGAAAAATATTTGGCCAAGCAGTTAAGGCTGGTTAAGTCTGGTGATCGCATAATAGCTTCAATGACAGGAATTTTAGATAATCTTGACGATTCAGATCTTCAAGATATAGCTGCCTATTACGCAACTCTGCAACACAAGGTCGGACAGGCAGATGAATCTAAAGTAGAGCTTGGAAGAAAATT
>CALJGK010000046.1 GCA_938075195.1 uncultured SAR86 cluster bacterium | reverse complement strand
CTTTTTCTTAAGGGATTTTTTGACCGCACGATTGATTGATCGCGCTTCTTCATAACTAGTCATAACATCTCCTTTTAAAAAGATGCGTTCCTTCGGCATTATCACCTACTTCCGTCCCTCACGGGATGAACGAAGATGCGTTCCTTCGTCACAATTGACTACTTCCGTTCACTGCTACATTTAGAGTGAATGAACGTATGATCAATATTAACCAAAGTCATAAAGACTAGCAAATGTTAGAATTAAACAAGATTTGTAACAATTAAAAAAAATTATGAAAGCAGTAGGAATTATGAAACATGGAGGCCCTGAGGCACTGGAAGTATTAGACGTACCTGAGGTTGATGCAGGACCGGGACAAATTAGAATTAGGAATTATGCCGCTGCAGTAAATCCTACAGATGTAGCAGCACGAAATGGTTTAATGGCTGAGTATCAAAAGATAAATCCACCGCCTTATGTTCCGGGAATGGATGCAGCTGGAATAGTTGATCAACTTGGAGAGGGAGTAGAGACCGATATCAAAGTTGGGGATGAAGTTATGGCTATGGTTGTACCAAGTGGAAATTATGGTGCATACAGAGAGCAAATTGTTTTAGATCAGAATGCAGTTGTTAGAGCTCCAAAAGACACTTCGCATATAGAGGCCTGCACACTACCCATGAATTCTCTTACTGCTAGATTATCCCTTGATTTACTTGGTCTCAAAGAAGGACAGGTTCTTGCAGTTACCGGAAGTCCGGGAGCTTACGGAGGTTATGTTGTGCAGCTCGCTAAGGCAGATGGCCTAACAGTTATTGCTGATTCTAATGAGTCAGATGAAGAACTACTTAAGTCTTTAGGTGTAGATATTATTATTCCAAGAGGAGAAGGATATGCCGAAAGAATAAGACAACAATTTCCAAATGGCGTAGATGGTATAGCGGATGGAGCTTTATTAAATGAACTGGCTATTGATGCTGTAAAAGATGGAGGTTCTTTCACCTCGATTAGAGGTTTTAAAGGCAAACCTCAGAGAGAGATAGATTTCACAACCACTTGGGTTACAGCATATGATTGTAAGAAAGACATACTAGAGACTCTCAGACAACAAACTGAAGAAGGCATTCTCACTCTAAGAGTTGCAGATACTGTTGATATAGAAAATGCTTCTGAAGCACACAGAAGATTAGAGGCAGGAGGAACAAGAGGCAGGATGGTGATTAAATTTTAAAAATTTTTTTAACTTTTATAATCAGATATTAAAGTTCTAAGTTCCTTGCAAGAGTCGAGAATGAATAGTTTCCAGACATATTCTATTTAAATTTTTTCTTAAGTTCTTTTGAAAAAAGTTCTTTGAGAAGCTCAATATCTCTTAATCCGTTATATGTAGATCTAATGATTAATGCTATTTCTCTATGTGGTCCAGTCTCTTTTAAATGAGCCTTAGAAAGCAATTTATTATTTGCTAAAAGTTGTTCTAGGGCCATTTCTGGGACCAAAGTCGATCCCATTTTTCCCGCAACGAGTTGTATTAATGTTGTAAGGCTTGAAGCAGTAATATTAAGATTAGAATTTGATGAAAGCTTACAGGCCTCGAGGGCTTGATCCTTTAAGCAATGACCCTCTTCAAGAAGCATTAACTCTGATTCTTCTAGCTCCTTTGCGCTAATTTCTTTTTTTAGAGCATGTTTACTTTCTTTGTGACTAATCCAAAAAAAATCTTCTTCCCAAAATTTAAAAGGCAAAAGACCTTCAAGCTCAAAAGGTAGCGCTAGAATGGCAGTATCGATTTCTCCTCTTTTAACTTTATCAACTAGTACCTCAGACTGTCCTTCAATTATTGTCAGATTTAGAAGCGGATATTCTTTTTTTATAGCAGGCAAAACTACAGGCAGTAGATAAGGACCAATCGTCGGAATTATTCCCAAGGATAAGCTATGACTTAGAGGTTCTTTTTTGAGATGGGCTAGTTTTTCTAGATCATCAATTTGTAACTTAATCGATTGAGCAGATTCAAGAAAGATCTTACCAAGTTCGGTTTTTAGAACCCTTTTATTATCTCTTTCAAATATTTCATATCCAAGCTGATTTTCCATTTCAGTAACAGCATTACTAAGTGTTGAGGGAGATACAGAACATTCGTCCGCGGCTTTTTTGAAATGTAAATTCCTAGACACAGATAAAGCGTAATTAATTTGTTTTAGTGTAATCATTTATATATTGTATATTCGTATTTATCGA
The DNA here is from genome assembly GCA_938075195.1 of uncultured SAR86 cluster bacterium. GTDB lineage: Bacteria > Pseudomonadota > Gammaproteobacteria > Magnimaribacterales > Magnimaribacteraceae > Magnimaribacter. Next base: position 4,776 of record CALJGK010000046.1, on the reverse strand, counting down.
ATATAAACTTCTATTTATTAAAATTTATCAATACATTGAATTTCTATACAGTGCACCAATTATTTTAATTAAAAAGGAAAACCCATGGCTTTAATAAACACACAAATCAAACCTTTCACTGCAGATGCTTTTAAGGATGGCGAATTTATAACAATAGATAGTGCTGATCTGAAAGATAAATGGTCAGTATTCTTCTTTTATCCAGCAGACTTCACTTTTGTTTGTCCAACAGAATTAGGAGATGTTGCTGATTATTATGAGGAATTCCAATCAATGGGTGTTGAAATATATTCTGTTTCGACTGATAGTCATTTCTGTCATAAGGCCTGGCATGATTCTTCTGAAACAATTGGCAAAATCAAATATCCAATGATTAGTGATAATACGTTTGAGATATCTACAAACTTTGAAGTACTCAGAGAGAATGAAGGAAGAGCTGATCGTGGAACTTTTATTGTTGATCCTGATGGAGTCATTCAAGCTATGGAAGTAACCGCTGAAGGTATTGGCAGAGATGCAGATGACTTAATGAGAAAGGTTAAAGCAGCTCAATATGTAAGAGCTCATCCTGATGAAGTTTGCCCAGCAAAATGGAAAGAGGGCGAAGCAACTTTGGCTCCATCTCTTGATTTAGTAGGGAAAATCTAACTTAGTATATAAGGGCGCATACAGTGCGCCCTTTTTTTATTTTTAAACCATTTAATTATGACTAGTCCATTGCTATCTAAAGAGATCATTGAATCTCTCAAAACTTATACTGAAAATATAAAGAATCCAGTCGAGATAATCCTTCAATCTGGTGTGCACTCAAAAAGACCAGAGTTAGTAGATTTTTTATCTGGTATTGCTGAAGTCTCTGACAAATTAAGCTTCGATGAGCAAGATACACAAGGTTTACTCAGGAGCCCAATAAGTTTTATGTTGAAAACCTCCGGAGAACCTAATGGAATTATGTTTTCAGGTATTCCCAGTGGTCATGAATTCAATTCACTGATTCTGGCAATTTTGCAAAGTGGGGGATCAGAGCTACGCCTTGATGAGGGTATAAAAACAATTATTGGAGGGATTCAAGAGGAATTAAATTTTGAAGTCTTCGTCAGTTTAAGTTGTCACAATTGCCCTGATATCGTTCAAGCCCTAAATCAATTCGCTCTTATAAATCCAAATATTAGTAATGAAATGATTGATGGAGGTCTATTTCAAGAACTCATTAATGAACGAGACATACAAGGAGTGCCGAGTGTCTTCTTAAATGGAGAATTATTTGCCAATGGTAAAGTTGAAATCACTAATCTAATAGAAAAGCTTCAATCTAATCTTGTCACTATTCCTCAAGTGCAATCTGAGGTTAAGGCTTTACCTCTGCAAGATGTTGTCGTGATTGGTGGCGGTCCAGCAGCTATTAGTGCTGCAATCTACAGCGCAAGAAAAGGGTTAAAAGTAACTATGGTAGCGGAGAAGATGGGTGGTCAGGTTAAAGATACTATGGGTATAGAGAATCTAATTTCTGTATCCAGCACCACTGGTCCTAAACTAACTACAGATATGCAGTCCCATATGAAAGATTATGATGTGACTTTAAAAGAACATCTCAAGATTACTGAGATAGTAAAAGGAGACATTAAGACTCTTGTACTTTCTTCTGGTGAAAGAATAGAGACTAAAACAGTTATTATAGCGACTGGGGCTAGATGGAGAGAATTGGGAGTACCTGGAGAAAAGGAAAACATTGGAAATGGGGTAGCTTATTGTCCACATTGTGATGGTCCGTTTTTTAAAGACAAAGATGTGTCTGTTGTCGGGGGTGGAAATTCAGGTATCGAAGCTGCACTAGATCTTTCCGGTCTTGCGAAGAGCGTTACTGTATTAGAATTTTTGCCTGAACTTAAAGCCGATAAGATTCTCACGGATAAAGCTTTCCAGAAACAGAATATCTCAATTCATACCAACGTAGAGACAAAAAGAATTATCGCGACCGATGGCAAAGTCTCTTCAATAGAGTTCAAGAATAGAGAAACAGGAGAGCTTCATGAAGAAGATTTAGAAGGAGTCTTCGTACAGATAGGTCTCATTCCTAACAGCCAGTTTTTAGGAGATATTGTTGAATTGACACCTTATGGTGAAGTGATAATCAATGAAAATGGAGAAACATCTGAACCTGGAATTTTTGCTTGCGGAGATGTGACTACGGTGCCCTATAAACAAATTATTATTTCTATGGGAGAAGGTGCAAAAGCATCTTTATCGGCTTCTGATTATTTAATGAAACTTGCCCCGGCCGAGTTAGAACAAGTTTCTTAATAAGACCCTACCTAACGTATTCATTTTTTGGCATACTTTTATCTCTATACGTATGTCTGACAAAAAGAAATTACTCGAAAAATTACTCATAATTGGATATGACAACCCTAAATTGTCAGAGTTAAGCGAAAAGGCCCTGATTGAGATACTCAATAACAATGATTCTTATTATGAGAGAAACTCTTATGAATAATTTGCTTTTTAAATGATTGATTTGAGGAGCCCAAATAAATCTTGAATAGAACGATACTCTGGTTCGCATATTTTTTGGTCCTTACAACACCGATTCAAATTTTCTTTTGCCTTTGGGTCTACTCTTTCTTACTTTCTCCTGAATATAGCCTCTTGTCTTTTAGTACGGCAGATTTTTTTGACCATACGTTCCTTAAACCTATAAAGATATGGGCTTACTCTTGGTTTTGGAATGCTTTCTTGGATCTCGTGTGGTCATTACCAGCAGCTATAATCTCTACCCTTAAACTCATCATAAATACCTGGCTAGGATTTTGGCTTTTGCCGATAGCAAAGAATCTAAATACAATTCATTCTAAATGATTAACTTATTTTATAGATTTACTCTCATCACTGGTTTGTTTCTCTCATTGCACGCATGGAGTGAGCAAGATAAAAAGAACGCTATTGATGAGGCTATGCTAGTTTTAGATTCTTTTATGCATAACTTTAATTCAAGAGATATGAAAACTTGGTCTGAGACTCTTAATTATCCTCATGTTAGATTTGCAGGAAGTGAAGTTACTGTCTGGGATACTAAAGAGGAGTACTCTGCTGTGGATATTTTTGACAGGCTTGCGTCTACCGGTTGGCATCATTCAGCTTGGTTGTCGAGGAAAGTCATTTTAGTATCAGAAAATAAAGTTCATATCTCAACTATTTTCCAGAGGTATGATGAAAATAATAATCCTCTGAAGCAATATCAATCTTTATATATCGTTACCAATAAAGATGGACATTGGGGAGTGCAAGCAAGATCAAGCCTGGCTCCATAGTAGATATTAGTAACTTTACCTGCGTATAAATTAAAATAAGAAAAAATGATAAAACAAGCTATTAGAGACTTCATAGTTAAACGCACTTTTGCTGCCAAATTAAGAAATAAAGGCATGAATACCTTTTCAAACTTTGAAATCCTTAAAAGTATTCGCTCCTCTGCAGAATTAAAAAGGGAGGAAGAAAATAGACCTCATGAAGTAATGTATTTTCATAAGGTAGATGATCCTTATTCGCATCTTGCAATCCAATATATTGATAAGCTCCAAGAATCATTTGATATTTCTTTTCAAGCTATTTTGGTTGGGGAAGAAAATTCTGATGCAGTTCACGAGCCTTCCTTATACAGCACCTATTGTTTAGACGATGCTAAGCGGATTGCTCCATTTTTTGGAGTTGAATTTTCTGCAGCATCTTACCCTTCAGCAGAGTTGGTGATTAAATCTAACAAAATATTAACTGCTGTGGATACTTTAAATTTTGCTGAAGTTGCAAAGAAGGTAAGCTCTGCTTTATGGTCTAGTAACGAATCAATTCTTGATGATTTATCTAGAGAATACAGTGCTTCAGATGAAGAAGTCTCGAATAAATTAGAATCAGGCAATTTCATTAGAAGTGAAAAGGATTATTATTTTGGTTCTGCATTTTATTATGAGAAAGAATTATATTGGGGCGTTGATCGCCTTCATCATTTAGAGGATCGACTGATTGAGCTTGGTTTAAAAAAAGATTCAATTAACGAACCTATTTGTACACCACATCTTAGTGCTCCATCTAAGATGGAATCTACAAAAACAGTTAACCTTCATTATTACCCCTCTCTAAATAGCCCCTATACTTTTGTAAGTGCAAAAAGAGTAAGAGAGATGAAGGATGATTATCCAATTAATCTAATAACGAAACCAGTTTTACCGATGTTGATGAGAAACATGAAAATTCCAGCAATTAAAGGAAAGTATATTATTTCGGATGCAGCACGCGAAGGAAGGAAAAATAATTATCCAATGGGCTCAATATATTCTCCAATAGGAAAACCTGCTAGAAAGGCTTATTCATTATTTCCTGTTGTTGATGAAGCAGGAAAGGGCTTTGAGTACATAGACGAATTATTGCGAGCATCTTTTTATGATGGTATTAATATTGGAGATGATGAATATCTTGAATCTCTTATCACTAAGCTTGATTTAGACTGGTTAGTTATAAAAAAAGAATTAAATACGAAAGCCTGGAAAAAGGTCTTAGATGATAATTTAAAAGATATGTATGAAGGTAATTGTTGGGGCGTGCCAAGCTTCAAGATTACAGATTCAGATGGCAATAACCCTTTTTACGTTTGGGGACAAGATCGAATGTGGTTATTAAAAGAAGAAATTAATAGACGATTAGGATAGTGTCATGAACACATTAGATCATCCATGGTTTGGGCAATGGCCTGAAACTGATAGCTATAGAGCGTCTGACGGTACT
>CALJGK010000045.1 GCA_938075195.1 uncultured SAR86 cluster bacterium | reverse complement strand
ACCAGTTCTTGAACAGCCGATTTATATAACTCTCTATCTGTTTGAACTCTTGTTGCTCTAACAGCCTGACCTTTTGTTGAATTAAGAACGCGATAGTGAATTCCAGCTCTATCTGCAGCTCTTGCCATCAATCCGCCCATTGCATCTACTTCCTTTGCCAAGTGGCTTTTACCTATACCGCCAATGGCTGGGTTGCAGGACATCTCACCGATCTTTGAAGAATCGTGAGTAATTAAAGCTGTTTTTACACCAAAGCGAGTAGCAACTGCAGCGGCTTCAACCCCTGCATGGCCCCCTCCAATTACTACAACATCGTACTTATTCACAATTTAAATAATATTTTAAGTTATTTACTTATATTTATCTTTTATATTAATTAGTTATTATTGAGGCAGACAGTTTCTGTGGATAACCCCAAAGACACTCGTTGTGTCTAAATATTAAGGAAATACAACCTTGTTGGTAGTCGACCCATTAACCTTTTAATGTTTTGTATCAATTGTGAGCAAAATAAAGCGCCCACAAAATACACACTTATCTTAACAGGTTCTTAACACCTATTTACCTATACAAAACTCGGAAAAAATTTCTCCAAGTAAATCATCAGAACTCAAGGGTCTCAATATTTCACCAAACACTCTATGGGAAATTTTAAGGTTTTCAGCAACTAACTCAAGACCCTGACCCTCTTCCAGGGAGGTCAAGGACTCGTCAATTCTCAAACTGCCCTCAGTTAAGCAACCAACATGTCTTTGTCTGGATAAAAAGGCCGTTTCTTGACCTTCATCAATATCAAGTTTCTTCACTAAACCCTTTAATAATTCAGAAACACCCTGTCCTGTTGTTGCTGTTATAAAAAAAATCCCTTCACTATTCTTTTTTTCTCCTTCATATAAATCGCATTTATTGTAAACAGAAATAAAATCATCAACTTCAAAATCGAATGCAGCTTCTTGATTCGCATCTTGCACAACAAGGGACAAATTAGATTTGTCTATAACCTCCCTTGATCTATTGATACCTTCCTTTTCTATTTCGTTCTCTGGATCATCTCTCATGCCGGCAGTATCAATAAACTCTATCAACACACCACCGAGGTTGACCGGTACTTTTACAAGATCTCTTGTAGTGCCAGGGATATCAGAGGTAATGGCTACGTTTTCTCTCGCCAATAAATTTAATAGTGTTGATTTGCCCGCATTCGGTGGTCCTACGATTGCTACACTATAACCATCTCTTAACTTGACCCCCCCTTCAGCAGAATTGATTAGTTGAGTTGTCTGGTCTGATAGATTCTTTAATCTATCTACGCAAGTATTTAACAAAGATTTATCAATCTCTTCCTCAGGGAAATCTATATTGGCCTCTACAAAAACCCTTATCGCAGTTAATTCGTCAAGGATATTATTTATCGCATCAGAAAATTTACCAGACAAAGAGGAATTAGCAGCTATGACTGCACTTTCACTTTGTGCATTTATCAAGTCCGCAACCGATTCTGCTTGAGCTAGATCGATTTTGTCATTTAAAAAAGCGGTTTTGGTGAATTCGCCGGGCTCAGCAACAACAGCCCCCAAATCTAACGCAGTTTCTATAACCAAATTAACTATAGTGGGATTCCCGTGACAATGAAATTCTATAACATCATCACCGGTATACGAGTGTGGGGATTTAAAAAAAACAACCATACAGCTATCTATAACCAAACCCACTTTAGATTTTATGTCACATCTCTTAAAACGCCACGGATCGGCCAATTGACCGCACATTTTTTGAGCAATGACCTCAGACTGAGGACCTGACATTCTTACTACAGATATACCACCCCTACCAGAGGCTGTTGCGGGGGCAATTATTGTTTTGTTTTCGATCAAGAGGGACCTATGTGGCTTGTCTTGAATACCACCATTGCTGCAAAATCTGTATTGCCATATTCATAGTCCAATATAAAACCAGACCAGACGGGAACCACGCAAACATAAAAGCAAACACCAGAGGAAATACTTTCATCATCTGAGCTTGCATGGGGTCCGCATTTGGCGGAGTCGGTGTAAGTTTTTGAGAAAGGAACATGCCCGCAGCATTTAAAATAGGAAGTATAAAATAAGGATCCATTGCTGATAAATCATCAATCCAAAATAGTGGTGAATGCCTGAGTTCAACCGTTTCGAGTAAAACCCAATAAAAAGCAAGGAAAAAGGGCATTTGAAGAACCATTGGTAAGCAGCCACCCAGAGGATTTACACCCTCTTTTTTGTATAATTCCATTAATTCTTGGCTCATGGCTTGTTTGTTGTCGCCATGCTTTTCTTGAAGAAGAGCCATTTTGGGCTGTAATTTTCTTAAATTTCCCATAGAAACATAGGCTTTTGCAGAAAGCGGCCATGTAAGCAACTTAATGACAACAGTGAGAAATATTATTGCAAGGCCCCAATTATTAAATATAGAGTTTCCTAGGTCCAAAAGCCAATACATGGGTTTGCCGAGCCACCATAAAAACCCATAATCTACAGTTAAACTAAGGTTTTCTTGTATTTCAGTGAGTTGTTCCGGTAATTTCGGCCCAACATATAAAGTATTTTTATAAAATACACTACCTCCAGACCTCAAAAGCTTCATTTCCCCAGTATATCCAACAGAATACCTATCATTACTTGATGTGTACCTCCCTTGCAGCTTACTATCTTCTTGTTGCTCAGGAACCCATGCAGCCAAAAAGTAGTGCTGGATAATAGCCACCCAACCCTCTTTTGATGTTTGTGAATAGGCATCATCTGCCAAATCATCAAAGCCATATTTTTCATACTTTTCTTCAGCAGTAGAAAAAACAGGACCATGGTATGCAAACCTTTCAGGGCTAAAAAAGCCAAGATCTTTTTGTCGGGGCGCCTCTGTTTCAATTACAGCATAGGGAACCACATTCTTGTTCGGTTGATTATTGCTTGATGTTATTTTGTCTTCTACGATTATCTCGTAACCACTTCTCGCCAAAGTAATTTCTTTGGTTGTGAATAAACCATCATTTTCACCGGTTAAGGTGAACGTCGTAGATCCGTCATTATTAGAAGTAGAAAATGAGTTCGTAAAGTTGGGGTAGATATAGGAGTTCTCCTCTTCATTAATAAATCCACTATTGGCAAAGTAAGAATTTTTTCCATCAGCTCCAAGCAAAGGCAGGGGACTTTCTGAACCCAAGGAGACCTTAATGTCTTTAAACATAGACCTAAAAATCTTACCTGAAGTAGCATCAACTTCTAGAAAAATATCTTCATTTTCTATAGTAAATATAGCACCTTTGGGCTCATCAATATTATCTTCCGTGGCCGCGCCAATCCTCGACATAGCACTTAGGCTAGGAGAGTCATTTAAAGAAGAAGCCGGTTTAGTTTGTAAATACTCACTATCATTTATAGGTATTTCATTATTGGAATTATAATTTTCGCTTATCTGATTTAGCGGTTCTTGAGGCCACTGCATAAGTAGATAATATGCAGTTATTGCAATAGCTATAATAAGCGAGGTTTTAATTACATCCATGTCTTTCTCCAGTTGGAACATTGTCTATTCCGCTACCCCCCCAGGGGTTGCATCTGACTATCCTTTTTAAGGACAAGAATAGACCATAAAAAATACCATGAGCGTCTAAGGCCTCTATGGCATATTGTGAACAAGTTGGGTGGAATCTACAGTTTTGTCCAAGCAAGGGACTCAAAAACTTTTGATAAGTTTTAATGGTTTTAATGAACATATTTTTTATCATTTTTACTTGCTAAATTTATTCCAAATCATTTTAAGATCCTCTTTTAGATCTGGCTCTTTATCATTTAGATTTCTCTTTACATAGACAACAAAATCTCTGTGAGGTAATTCTAAGACCTTTGACCTAAAACTTCCCTTTATTTTTCTTTTTATATTATTTCTATCTACTGCAAGTTTGGTGTCTTTTTTTCTTATCGCCACACCTATCCTGGCAAAACCTAAATTATTGCACTTGGACAGTACGAGGATATTTTTTGTAGAGAATTTTTGATCTGGGGATGAGAAGATTTCTTTAAAACCTTCCTTTGAACTTATGGAGCGCTTGAGGCTCATTTAAACCGTTAGAGAAAGCCTCCCCTTTTTCCTTCTACTGCTTAGTACTTTTTTCCCACCCAAGGTAGAATTTCTAGTGCGAAAACCATGTGTTCTGGCTCTTTTTATTTTACTTGGTTGATATGTTCTTTTCATAGTACTTAAAAGGTAATTCGGTTGCGCATAATAGAGTTTTTGCAAGATTAAGACAAGCAAAAAGATTACAACAATATATTAACAAGTTATCCACAATAAATATCTGTTTTTATTCTGTGGATAACTTTCATAATTTATATATACTCTTGAGGTATGACAGAGCTACACTTTTGGGGAGAATGCAAAAAAACATTAGAGAGAGACTTGCCTATAGAGGAGTATTCTACCTGGATAGCGCCCCTAACGCTAGAACAGAATAATGGCTCAACACCTCTTTCTTACAGCGTTTTAGCACCAAATAAGTTTATTTCTGATTGGGTTGAGGACAACTATGGCCTAACGATAAAGGAAAGGATATCTGCTATAACAAGCAATAGAGATCTAAATCTAAATTTTGAAATTTTTATAGACTATCACGATAAGCCAAATTTACCGGAGACCATACAATCAAGCTCCAATTCCGTTCAACAAAATACTAAAGAAGAGCCTAGACCACCGAAAAAAAGTAATCTAATCGAAGGTTTTACATTTGACTCTTTTGTTGAGGGCAAATCTAATAATATAGCCCTTGCTGCTTCTAGACAAATCGGCGATGGTTTAAAGAATTCATACAATCCACTCTTCATATACGGTGGAGTGGGTTTAGGCAAAACCCATCTAATGCATGCTGTTGGAAATGAACTTTTAAGAAAAGATCCCTCTAAAAAAATATCGTATGTTCACTCAGAGAAGTTCGTGAGTGATATGGTAAAATCACTGCAGTTAGGTGCAATTAGCGAATTTAAGCAGTATTACAGATCTTTAGATGCGTTGCTCATAGACGACATTCAATTCTTTGCGAAGAAAGAACAGTCTCAAGAAGAGCTTTTTCATACTTTTAATTCGTTGTTAGAGAAGGGCAGTCAGATGATTCTCACATGCGATAGGTACCCTAAAGAAATAGATGGCTTAGAGGATAGGTTAAAATCCAGGCTGGGGTGGGGTTTACCGGTTGTAATAGAGCCTCCTGAATTAGAGACACGAGTAGCTATTTTGTTAAAAAAAGCTCAATCCATGAATCAAGAGTTAAATGAAGAATCGGCTTTTTTTATAGCACAAAAAGTTAAATCGAACGTCAGAGAGTTAGAAGGGGCTTTAAAGAGGGTTATTGCTAATTCTAATTTTACAGGACGTTCTATTTCTGTAGAGCTAATAAAAGACTCCTTAAAGGATTTGCTGGCAATACAGGCGAGACAGGTGAGTGTTGAGAATATACAAAAAATAACAGCCGAGTACTACAATATCAAGCTAAGCGATATTCTTTCAAAAAGAAGAAGCAGGTCGGTGGCAAGGCCTAGGCAAATGGCCATGTTCTTAGCCAAAGAACTTACAAACTATAGCCTACCCGAAATAGGTGAGTCCTTTGGGGGCAGAGACCACACCACAGTAATACATGCATGCAAAAAGATTAATGAGTTGAGAGGTTTTAACTTGGATATAGAAGAGGATTATAGAAAGCTTTTAAGGGTTTTGACTATATAATAGAGTTATGAAATTTATTACGGAAAAAGCACAGATTGTTGATTCTCTTCAAAATGCTGCTGCTGTAGCTGAAAGAAGGCAGACTATACCTATTTTAGCAAACTTAAGGCTTAAGATTGTTGATGGAAAACTAGAAGTAACTGCAACAGACCTTGAGATTCAAATAAAAACTTACTCTGAATTAAAAAATATTCAAGAAGAGGGCGAAACAACAGTATCTGCCAGAAAAATGTCTGAATTATGCAGATCTTTGCCTGAAGGAGAGAATGTTAGTTTTTCTCTTGCAAATGGAAAATTGACTGTAAGCTCAAATAATTTCCATGCAGATTTTGCAACCATTTCTGCTGATGACTTCCCTGAGATTGAAATTAATGAAGAACAAACCCCTGTAACTATTCAGTCCGGCGTGCTCAAAAGAATACTTTCAAAAACCTCCTTTTCTATGGCTTCTCAGGATGTTAGGTACTACTTAAACGGCATGTTATTAGAGCTTGAGGGTAATAAAATAAACGGTGTAGCAACAGATGGACATAGACTTGCTTATTCTTCTGCAAAATCAAATGCCGGAGATCTAGATGTCAGGAATATTCTTCCTAGAAAGGCTGTTTTGGAATTATCCAAACTTCTGTCTACGGGCGAAGATCCAGTTGAACTTATGATAGGACCATCCTACGTTGACGTTAAAACACAAAATTTAAGCTTTTCTAGTAAGCTGATCGACGGAAAATATCCTGATTATGATAAAGTTTTCCCTACTGGAGAGCCACTTCCGCTTGAAATTAGTAAAGAGCTTCTCCAATCAGCTCTTAGTAGAGCTTCTGTGCTATCAAATGAAAAATACAGAGGAGTAAGGTTTCAATTAAGTGAAGGTGAGCTGAAATTGACAGCAAATAACCCAGAACAGGAATCTGCTGAAGAAGTTCTAAAAGTAGACTACAAGGGCATGGAGCTTGAAGTTGGTTTCAATATAGGTTACTTATTAGATGTACTTAATTCAATAGAAAGTGAAATAGTACATTTCGAATTTTATGGAGAGGACTCCAGCTGTATTATCAAAGAATCTAATTCAGAGGATGATGTTTACGTCATCATGCCCATGAGGCTCTAATGCCTCTTCAGAGGTTACAATTAAAAGATTTTAGGTTATTTCAAGAACAGTCTTTCACCTTCGCTGACGGCACAAACTTAATTTTAGGTAAAAATGGTTCTGGAAAGACCTCAGTATTAGAGTCTTTAAATGTCTTATTAACGGGTAAGTCTTTCCGAGAAAAAGATACTAAAGACTGCATACGAGACGAAGAGAAGTCTTACTCTTTAATAGCAAGAGGGCTTCTTAAGGATAAGGAGCTCCAATTAAGTGCAACTAATAATCACGACGGAAGGCTTGTATCAAGTAGATTGTTGGATAATAAGAAAGTAAAAAAAGAGGATCTTTTTTACCTTCAAGCTGTTCTTTCCAGAAATTTAAAGATGATAGATGGAGAACCAGATATCCGAAGAGATTATTTCAATGAGTTAATGTTTCACGTGAAACCTGAAGCTCAAAAAATTTATACAAAATATCAAAAAGCACTGAAACAGCGCAACAGATCCCTTAAAAATAAAAACGACAATTCGGCAATAGGCTTGTGGACAAAAGAGGTCTCCGCAATTGGTTTAGATTTAAGCTTAATGCAATATGATTTTTTCAAATCATTTAAGAAATATGTAAAAATTTATATAGAAGACTCCATTTCCTCAAAATCATTTAACTTCCTGGAGGGTTTGGGTGTTAACTTTTCTAAAGGATGGGAACGAACAAAAAAACTTGACGAGTCTCTTGAGGGCTGCCTAGAGAGAGACATAGCTTTAGGGTATACCTCTAAAGGCCCTCATAGAATGGACTTTACTTTCAGTATAAATAATAAAAAAGCCTCTTCAAACCTCTCCAGAGGTCAACTTAAGATATTGATTTTATTGATCTTTTTGTCTAATCACAGCTTGCTAAATGACCTTAAGAATACTGAAATTATTCTAATGGTCGATGATTTGGGCTCCGAATTAGATAATAAAAATCTCACACTAATTCTTGATGAGATTCTCAAGATAAATAGTCAAATAATCCTTACAGGAATTGAAGGTGATGAAATCCATAGTTCATTAAAGAAATTGACTAACTTTACGCAGATTAATATCTAAATTTATATTAAAATAGGTGGATGCCCACCAAGAAAAAACCTTCTCCTTCTAAAGCTCCTAAAAAAAATATTAAATCTCCAGAAGATTCCTATGATTCTTCTAGTATTACTGTCTTAAAAGGCCTAGAGGCTGTTAAGAAAAGGCCTGGAATGTACATTGGTGATACAGATGATGGCACTGGATTACATCATATGGTTTACGAAATAGTAGACAACTCTATAGATGAGGCCTTGGCGGGACATTGTGACGAAATCATTGTCAAAATTAAGGCTGATGATTGTGTATCAGTTTCTGACAACGGAAGAGGAATACCTACT
>CALJGK010000044.1 GCA_938075195.1 uncultured SAR86 cluster bacterium | reverse complement strand
CAAAAAGAACTTCCTAAACAAGCAACAAGAACCTCTTCGCAAAAAGTTTTAAATGTTCTGGGCCCGCTCATACCTGAATTAATGGGCGGATCGGCTGATTTAACTGGTTCTAATAATACAAACTGGGATGGCACGAAGGCCATAAAGCATGGAGATTTTTCAGGAAATTATATTAATTATGGTGTGAGAGAGTTTGGCATGACCGGCGTTATGAATGGTTTAGTCTTACACGGAGGCATCAAGCCTTATGGTGGAACATTTTTGACTTTCCTGGATTATGCAAGGAACGCCGTTCGGATGGCGGCTCTAATGAAAATACAGACGATTCTTGTCTATTCCCATGATTCTATTGGAGTTGGAGAAGATGGACCTACCCATCAACCAGTGGAACATTTAACGAGTTTAAGGACTACACCAAATCTAGAAACCTGGAGACCTTGCGATACCTCTGAGACAGCCATTTCTTGGCTGGCAGCACTTAAAAATACAGACAAACCAACGGCGCTCATTTTATCTAGGCAAGGTTTACCCAACTTTGAAAGAAATAATAGTCAGATAGATCAAATGCAAAGAGGCGGATATGTGCTTTATGAACCTAAAAATAGTCCTGAACTAGTCTTAATAGCCACAGGATCAGAAGTTGAGCTTGCTATGGAAGTTGCTATTGAGTTAGCTGAAAATACACCTACAAGAGTAGTTTCAATGCCATGTACAGAGAGATTTGATGCCCAGTCAGAAGATTATAAATCTCAGGTCTTAGGATCAGATATTAAAAGAGTAGCCATAGAAGCCTCATATGCTGACTGGTGGAGAAAATATGTCGGTCTGAGTGGGGAAGTCATAGGTATGAACTCTTTTGGAGAGTCAGCTCCCGGTAGTGTTCTTTTTGATCATTTCGGATTTACAAAAGAAAAAATAATTTCAAAACTCGGTCTTTAAGAATGAGATACAAAAAACTTAAAGATATAAGTTTAAGTAATAAGTCCGTTCTTTTAAGACTTGACCTTAATGCTCCAATCCAAAATGGAGTGGTCACTAATAACGAGAGACTTCTAAGGTCTTTACCAACAATAAGTTATCTTTTAGAAAAAGGTGCATCTTTAAAAATAATGAGCCACTTGGGGCGTCCTGAAGAAAATGATCTATTTCAAGAAGCGTTTTCTTTAAAGCCTGTTGTGGTTGAACTAGAAAAACTCTTAGATAGGTCTATACCTCTGCATTCCCTAAAAGAAATAGAGTCTATGGATAATATTAGTGATTTGGTAATGATAGAAAATACCAGATTTAATATTGGAGAAAAAAATAATGATTCTACTCTTTCTAAAAGATTTTCTGATCTAGCAGATCTCTTTGTTATGGATGCTTTTGCAACTTCACACAGGGCGCATGCATCTACAACAGGTGTAATTTCCTTTTCAGATGTTGCATGTGCCGGATTTTTACTAGATGAAGAGCTCAGTGCTTTATTAAAAGTGAAAGAAGACAAAAATAAATCAATTGCCATTTTAGGTGGAGCTAAGATATCTACTAAATTAGGTCTTATAGATTCTTTATCTCAATCAATGGATGCCGTTGTTCTTGGAGGGGGTATAGCGAATACCTGCTTAGCAGCTAAAGGATTTAATATTGGTAAATCTCTTGTAGAGCCATCAATGCTCAAAGAGGCAGAACAACTTTTAAAAAATCCCAAAGTTATTATTCCTGAGATTGTAGTAGTTTCGCAAAGTCCAGATCAACCTGGAAGAGAGGTTGCAGCAGATAAAATTGGCGAAAATGAAGCGATTTTTGATATTTCTCCTCATTATATTTTGCAACTAGAAAGTATAATCAACGAAGCAGGGACTATTTTATGGAATGGTCCTATCGGTTTTTTTGAGAAAGAGAATTTTGATAAAGGGACAATACAATTAGCGAAGATGATTGTCGCTTCAAAGGCTTATTCCGTAGCCGGTGGAGGTGATACGATTTCTGCAGCTGAAAAAGCAGGAGTCTTAGATAAATTAGATTATGTCTCCACAGCGGGAGGAGCCTTTTTAGAGTTTATAGAAGGACGCAAATTACCCGCTATAGAGGCCTTAATACAAAAATAGCTTAAAATTTATAAATGGAGAGAGTATGAATTTAGATAATATTAATGAGATTGCAGAATATATAGTTTCTGATGGAAAAGGGATTTTAGCAGCTGACGAAAGCAATCCAACTTGTGGAAAACGTTTTGATTCTATTGGAGTTGAATCTTCGGAAGAAAATAGAAGAGACTATAGAGAATTACTGTTTAGATCAGATGGTATGGTAGGAAATATAGGGGGTGTAATTCTCTTTGATGAAACTATACGACAGAATGCAGCCGATGGAACTTCTATGGTTGATTTAATTTCCTCACAAGGTGCATTACCTGGCATTAAAGTTGATAAAGGTCTTCAACAGATGGATGATTCAGAAGAAAGCTTGACCCAAGGTCTTGATGTATTAGATGAGAGGCTCAAAGAGTATTTTGCGCTAGGTGCCAGATTTACTAAATGGAGAGCGGTTATAAATATTGGGATGGGTCTGCCTTCTTCGGAGGCCATCTCTGCCAATATGGAGGCTTTAGCAGATTATGCCAAGATAGTTCAGAACAATAATATGGTTCCAATGGTTGAACCTGAAGTTTTAATGGAGGGAGATCACTCGATAGATGCTTGTTATGAAGCAACTTCTAAATGCCTAGATTCTTTATTTTCAAACCTTTCTGCAAAAGGAGTGGATATAAAAGGCACTATCCTTAAACCTAATATGGTTACTTCTGGATCTGCCGCTTCAGACAGAGCTTCTGTTGAAGAGGTCGCTCAGAGAACTCTTGAATGCCTCAAAGCCAATGTCCCTGGTGATCTTCCAGGTATAACGTTTCTTTCAGGAGGGCAGTCAGATATCGATGCAACAGCACATTTAGATGCTATGAATAAAATAGGCGGATTTGATTGGAAGTTGAGTTTTTCTTATGGGAGAGCTTTACAACAACCAGCTCTAAAAGCATGGTTAGGTAAGGCAGAGAATGCTTCTAATGCGCAACAAGCATTGTCTCATCGAGCCTTAATGAATAGATTAGCATCTGAAGGTAAGTGGGATATTTCTTTAGAAAATTAAACTAATTGAAACTGCTTGTTCAAAGAGTCTCCAGGGCCTCTGTAGAGGTTAATCAAAATATAATTGCCTCTATTGACGAAGGAGTTCTTGTTTTTGTAGGATTCGACAAAGAAGATAATTCTAAAAAACTAGAATCCCTCGCAGACAAGCTACTTCATTATAAAATTTTTAATAATCTAAAGGGAAAAGTCTCTCTCAGTCTTTTTGAGACAAATCGTGAAATTTTAATAGTTCCTCAAGTAACTCTTTCTGTCGGAACAAAAAAAGGAACTAAGCCCAGTTTCTCTCAAGCTGCCATACCCGAGGTTGGCGAAAAATTATTTGAGGAATTCAAGGAACTGGTAGAAAAAAAATTTGGTGCCGCTGCTTCAGGTAAATTTGGAGCAAATATGTCAGTGAATCTTACCAATGAGGGCCCAATTACATTTTGGTTTGAGTTATAGGTTTTTCTTTTCTTTTTTTACAACAAGATCGGCCATCACAATTCCTAATTCAAATAAAAGCCAGGCTGGAATAGCGAGCAAGGTCTGTGAAATTACATCTGGAGGGGTTAAGAGCATTCCTACAGCAAAACATCCAATCACCACATAAGGTCTCTTACTTCTCAATGCATCAGAGTCGGTAGCGCCACTCCATATCAATAAAAATATAAAGACTGGTATTTCAAAGGCAAATGAAAAAGCAAACATCATACTAAGCACGAAGTCTAGATAACGACTGATGTCTGTCATGATTAATATCCCTTCAGGTGCTGATCCAGTAAAGAAATTAAATACTAATGGCAAGACTAAAAAGTATGTAAAAAGAATGCCAAGATAGAAAAGAAAGAGACTTGAGAGCATTACCAGGAAACTTAATTTTTTTTCATTTACGTACATCCCTGGAGCCATAAATCTCCATATCTGATTAAGAAGAAAAGGCATAGATAAAAGCAAAGAAGCAAAAAAAGTAAGTTTTAGAGGTGCCAAAAAAGGTGAGGCCACTTCAGTTGCGATCATCGAAGACCCCGAAGGAAGAAAGTTTAGAAGTGGTTCAGATATTAGTAAATAAATATCATTAGAGAAATAAACCAACCCTAAAAAACATGCCATCATGACTAACAAAGATTTTAGAAGTCTGGATCTTAGTTCTTGTAAATGCTCCAAGAAGGTATTTTTTTCCATTACGAATTAGTCTTTTTTATCTTCTAGATCATCAAGAATCTTTTCGTTTCTTGAATCTTGGTAAGCTTCATTCAAGTCAAAGGCTTTAGTGATCTCTTCTTTGGCACCAGAGGCTTGTCGCTTAAACCAAAAAATAGTTTTTGCTCCGGAACGGACCGCACCTGGAATTTGTTCTGGACCTATTACAACAATAACAACAACTGCAACTATAAGTAGTTCAAGTAATCCTATATCGAACATAAGAAATTATTTATCTTTGTCTTTATCTTCTTCGTCCATGGTCTTCCTGAAACTTTTAATGGTATTTGCTAGATCAGAGCCAAGACTTTTGATTCTTTTTGTACCGCCGAAAAATAAAAGGATTACAACCAGGATAATTAATATCTGCCAAATACTTATTCCGCCAATGCCCATATTATTTCTCCTCTTTAAGTTTTACTCTTGAAGCTTTTTCTTCATGACCAGATGTTCCAAATCTTGCTTTTAATTCTTCAAGCACTTCTTCTATTTTTATTTCTTCATTACTTAATAGAATCATTGTATGAAACCACAGATCAGCAGTCTCATGTATAACTTTTTCTCTTTTATCTTCCGATTGGTCTTGTGTTGCTTCTAAGAGTTCAAGAGATTCCTCTAAAACTTTCTCATTTATCTTTATGTTCCCTTGTTCGAGCAAGGACTTTACATAAGAATCATTGCTATTTGATTGCTTTCTTTGCTCTATTAAGTTGAAGAGTGTCTGTAGAAAATTTTCGTTCATCACCTTACGAGCCTATCAGGAAGATAATCAATATTATAAACATAATAAGAAGCATGCCATTAAACCTTCCCTGAATATATAATTTATCCATAAGCTCTTTATGTCTTGTTTCATTGGCTACTTGATACTCCTCTAACCTCGATACTTGTTCTATAGCGGTATCTGCTATTTCAGGTAATTTTCTAGCCTTTTCAAGCCAGCTTAGGGAGTTCTTTTTTGCCCACTCTGTGAGTTTTTTAGGATTATATCTTTCTGAAATCCAATTTTTTAAGAAAGGATTAGCAATGGACCAGAAGTCTAACGCCGGATACAACTGCTTCCCCATTCCTTCAATATTTACTAAGGTTTTTTGTAGCAGCATCAAAGATGGTTGCATGCGTAAGTCAAATCTTCTTGCTGAATCGAAAATGAATAATAGCATTTCACCAAAATTAATTTTCTCCATTGGCTGATCAAATATAGGTTCACATGCAGCCCTGATTGTATTTTCAAGATCATTCAAACGAGTATTAGGATTAACCCACTTAGAATCAATTAAAATACTAGCCACCTCTTTAAAATCTCTACCAATTACAGCCACTAACATTCTACCTATTTGGTATTGTTCTTCCTCACTTAATGATCCAACAATTGCATAATCAACTGCTACATAAGCCGGATCTGCAGGATTTTTTGCATCAATAAAGATATTTCCAGGATGCATATCGGCATGAAAAAAATTATCAATGAAGACTTGTTTGAGAAAAATTTCTACGCCTCTTTCTGCAACCAGTTTGAGATCCACCCCAAGTTCATTGAAGGTATCTATCCTATCTACAGGAATACCTTGAATCATTTCCATCACCAGAACATTTTGTGTACAGAGATCTAAATAAGCTTCCGGAACATAAAGCAGATTATTGGATTCAAAATTTCTTTTAGTTTGTTTTATGTTGGATGCTTCAAGTCGCATATCTAGCTCGGCAAGTATCACTGCTTCGTACTCTTCAACAAGCCTAAGCATTTGAAGTCTTCGAGCATCCTCAGATCTTTTCTCTGCAAAAGTGGCAATTCTTTTCATTAAAGAAATATCTCTTTCAATTTTTTTCTTTATTCCGGGTCTAACGATTTTAATAGCCACAGGTTTCTGATTTTCTTTAAGTTTTGCAGAATAGACTTGAGCAATCGAGGCAGCAGCTATTGGCGTTAAATCAAAATCCTCAAATAAGATATCGATACTTGAGCCTAGCTCTTTTTCAATTAGAGTTAATGCTTCAGTCTCAGAAAAATGAGGAAGATCATCTTGAAGGGTTTTAAGGCTCGAAGTTATCTCCGCTGGCAAAACGTCAGGTCTGGTAGAGAGCAGTTGTCCAAATTTTATAAAAATTGGTCCTAAATCCTCTAATGCCTTTCTCAATCTTTCTCCAGAATCACCTTTTGACGAATAAAGTCTCCACGGAGAAATTAATAGAAGTAACGAAATAATTTTAGGTTTTTCAAAAGCACTGAGTTCCTTATCTAATCTAGCTTTCAGGAGGGTATTTAGGATTACGAGCAACCTGAAAGAATCTCTAAGCATCAATCATCCCTTTTTGACCTGAATGTATGGCAACAACTCCATTAGTCAGGTTATCAAATTTACATTTTGTAAAACCTGAATCCTCCATCATTTTTTTGAGCTCCTCTTGGACAGGGTGCATTCGTATAGACTCAGCTAAATATCTATAACTTTCTTCAGTTTGGGCAATTAGTTCACCGATTTTTGGAATGACTTCAAAAGAAAAAAGGTCATAAATCTCTCTAAATGCTTCATTTTGTGGCCTTGAGAATTCAAGGACTACTAATTTGCCACCAGGCTTCAAGGCATTATGAATTGATTGAAGTGCCTTTTCCTTGTTAGTTACATTTCTCAGTCCGAAAGCTATTGTAATTAAATCAAAGGTATTATCCTCAAAGGGAAGATACTGAGCATCTATTTGAGCTGTTTGTATGCCTTCTATGCCTTCATTGATTAGTCGATCTCTTCCTTCTCGCAGCATAGATTGATTGATATCACTGAGGATAAGCACCCCTTTATCGGATATCTTTTCTCTCATGAGTTTGACCATATCACCTGTTCCACCTGCCAAGTCAAGCACTACAAAATCATCTCGAATACCAGAAGTTTCGATTGTTACCTTTTTCCAAAGTCTATGAATTCCAAAAGACATAAGGTCATTCATAAGGTCATAATTTTTTGAGACCGTATCAAAGACATTGCCTACTAGATCTGCCTTTATATTTGAATCAACTTCTTTGAAGCCAAAATTTGTTTTAGTTTGATTATCTTTCTTCATAAGATTTTTTTAGCATTTTAGCTCAACCA
>CALJGK010000043.1 GCA_938075195.1 uncultured SAR86 cluster bacterium | reverse complement strand
TCCTCAAAAGAGGAAACTCATAGAGTCTGCGGCAGATTTAATTCGAAGAATGCATTTAAGTGGACTAAATCATCGTGATCTATATCTTTGTCATCTTCACATAAAAAAAGAAATTAATTTTGATAATATCGAGATTTATCTCATAGATCTTCATCGCGCCCAGATTCGTTCTGAAGTTCCTGAAAGATGGCTAGTAAAGGACTTGGGTGGTTTTTTTCACTCGATCTTGCAATTCAATCTTTCTGAGAAAGATTTTTACAGATTCATGATGTCTTATTATCAATGTTCTTTAAGGGAGTTGATCAAAAGTCATCAAAATCTAATTACTAAAATCTTAAAAAGATCATTTTCTATGTATCTGAATCCTCTGCTTAAAGATTTTTCTTTAAGATCTTCTAAGAAAATATCTGAAAACAGCCCTTATCTCAAAAAGGTAGAGCAATCTCATAGATGGATATCCAAAAGAAATATACAAATTGAAAGCTTTATGAAGCTTTTTTCAGATGAAAGTTTATTACTTAAGAGTGGAGAAGTAATTAAGAATGAAAAGGGACATTTAATAGTTAAAGTAAGAGTGCTAGATCAAAATTATTATATTAAGAAATATAGAATAAAAGGTTTCCTGCATGGAGTGTCTAGGCTATTCAAGAGAACTCGGGCTTATAATTCCTGGATATCCTCTCATTGGATTAATTCTTTAGGCGTAAGGACTGCTGAACCGGTTTTACTATTCGAAAATAATGGAATCTTAGGAGCCAAGACTTCTTACTTCGTTACTGAAGAAGTATTGGGTAACAGATTAGATAAAGCACTGGAGCAAGGTATAAATACAGATTTTGTTACTTCTAAGATTCAAGCTTTTTTTAAAAGAATGGGCTGGATCGAATTGCGACATGGAGATGCAAAAACTGCAAACTTTTTTATAGATCATAAAGGATTAGTAGTATTTGATCTTGATATAGCAGGGAAGGGTTTTTCTAGCTTCTTCAATAAAAGAGCAATTTATCGCGATAAAATGAGAATACTTAGAAGCTTAGATGATATTAACGAAGTACAATCAAAGTTATCTAAAAGATTACTTCGGAGTTAACCTTGAAAATTGGACTATTGAGTTATAGGAGCCATCCTTATTCTGGTGGACAAGGCATCTATATCAAGCACTTGAGTAAGGCCTTAAAAGGCTTAGGCCATGAAGTATCTGTTCTTTCTGGACCTCCTTATCCCGAATTAGATCAATCGATTGAACTTATAAAGATTCCTAGTTTAGGACTCTTTGAGACAGAAGACAGAATGAAGAAATTCAATCTAAATTTATTTTTTAATCCTATTGATTTTTATGAATGGATAACAGTAATGACAGGAGGTTTTCCTGAACCTTACACCTACGGTAAGAGAGTTTTAAGATATCTAAGGGAAAATCATAAAGAATTCGATGTAATTTTAGATAATCAATCTTTGTCTGGATCTCTGCTGAGCATTCAAAAGATTTATCCTCTCGCTGTAACTATTCATCACCCTATTACAAAAGATTATAAACTTGAGATGGAAAGCGCATCTAACTGGAAAGAAAAACTCTCTTCAACTAGATGGCATAATTTCTTGCCTATGCAAAAGAGAGTTGTGCCTAGGCTGCAAAATATTATCTGTGTAAGTCAACCTTCGAAAGAAGATGTAATTAATGAATTTCTAGCTGCAAAAGACAATATACGAGTAATACCGAACGGAATAGATATTAATACTTTTAAGCCTTCTGAATTAACGAAAGAATTAAATTTTAGAATTGTTACAACGGCCAGCGCTGATATTCCCCTGAAAGGGCTTAGGCATCTCTTACTGGCTTTACCTAGAATTATTAGAAAATTTCCACTTACTACACTTACTGTTATTGGAAAGTCTCCAAAGAAAAGTAAACTAAATAAAATAATAGACGATCTTAAGTTAGAAGATAGAATTAGCTTCAAGTCAGGAGTTTCTGAAGAAGAGATAGTAGAGATTTACCATCGATCAGATTTAGCAGTGATTCCATCATTATACGAAGGCTTCGGTTTTGGAGCCGGCGAGGCCATGGCTTGTGGGATACCGCTAATTAGCACTGATTCTGGAGGTCTTAAACAAGTCATAGGTGACGCGGCCTTGAAGATAAAACCAGGCTCAGTTGAAGAGATAGAAGAAGGTATATTGAAATTATTTAACGAAGATGAACTACGAACTCAACTGGCAATTAAAGGTAGAAAACGAATGGAAGAAATGTTTGATTGGAATATTGCGGCAAAAAATTACGCTGGTTTTTTTGAAGAAATAATTCAAAGATTTAATCATGCAGACAATTAAATTTAACCGCCTTAATCTTTCGAATGAGGATTTCTTACTCGACATGGGTTGTGGAGAAGGGAGACATTCAATAGGAGCGCATATAAGCACTGAAGCAAATATTCTAGGGTTTGATCTTTCCTTCAAAGATTTAAAAATAGCCAAGGAAAGGCTTGATGATTTTGATACTTCACAAATTGAAACCATATGCCAATTTGCTAGCGCCAATATAATCTCTATTCCTTTATCTGACTCTTCTTTGGATGCTGTGATCTGTAGTGAAGTATTAGAACATGTTGATTCTCCAGAAGAATCTATTAAAGAATTGATAAGAGTCTTAAAGCCCGGTGGAGTCTTGGCATTAAGCGTACCAAGATATCTCCCAGAATTGATATGTTGGAAATTGAGCAAAGAATACTCCCAAACTCCAGGAGGGCACGTCAGGATATTTAAACATAAGCAACTAAAAAACTTAGGAATAATGAATGGCCTTAAATACAGCTCATTTCATTGGGCTCATGGCCTACACTCTCCTTATTGGTGGTTACAGTGCCTCCTATGGAACTCCAGAGAATCCTCAAAAATAATAAAAATTTATCATAAATTTCTTGTTTGGGATCTTATGAAGCAACCTCTCATTACAAGAATCTTGGAGTTGATCCTGACCCCTTTTATCGGTAAAAGTTTAGTAATGTATTTTAAGAAACCCAGTTAAGAATGGATTCATCTGATATCAGTTTTTATAAAGATTCTCTTGAATATATCAAGAAAGTTCAAGGCTCGGCTGGCGACATCCCGTGGGAGAAGAATAAAAAGTTAGATCCATGGGATCATATTGAGTCTGCTATGGGATTATCCGTTGGTGGATTTGTAGAAGAGTCTAAAAGAGCCTTTCTTTGGTTGAAAGAGAATCAACAAGCAGATGGATCTTGGTATTCAGAATATATTAATGGAGAACCATCGGTCTTTAGAAAAGAAACAAATTTTGTAGCGTATATTTCTACCGGACTATGGCATTACTATTTGATTACAGAAGATAAAATTTTTCTGCAAGAAATGTTTCCAATTATCTCTAAGTCTATTGAGTTTGTTTTGTCCTTACAGGTTGAGGCAGGAGACATTTATTGGGCAGTCGAAGAAGGAAAAAGCCCTTTGGATGATTCTCTAATTACAGGTAGTAGTTCTATCTACAAGAGCCTCGAATGTGCTTTTGCAATATACAACCTTCTAGGTGAATGCAATGTTCATATAAAGAGCGCAATGGAATCTTTAAAAGACTCTATTAATAATAATCCTGATAGGTATGATAGAAATTGGGAGAGTAAGTCGCGATATAGCATGGATTGGTACTATCCAGTTCTTTGCGGAATCTATAATGATATAAAAGGTATCGAGAGAATTAGAACAAAGTGGAAAAACTTTATAGTTGAAGGAAAGGGATGTAAGTGTGTCGAAGAAGAACCTTGGGTCACAGTAGCCGAAAGTTCTGAGCTTGTATTAACACTCGTAAAGTTAAATCTTTTAGAGGAAGCTCAAGATCTCTTTGATTCTCTG
Organism: uncultured SAR86 cluster bacterium; assembly: GCA_938075195.1. GTDB lineage: Bacteria > Pseudomonadota > Gammaproteobacteria > Magnimaribacterales > Magnimaribacteraceae > Magnimaribacter. The sequence continues at coordinate 26,008 of CALJGK010000043.1, read as the reverse complement.
CATCAATGGAAAGATAAATCTGATGGCTTGTATTGGACTGGATATGTGTACACTGATCAGAAATTCTGGCCTATAGAGAAACCTACTTGGACAGCCGGAGCAGTTATCTTAGCTGCAGATTCATTATTTAAATTCTCACCGGGCAATGTACTATTTTCCACAGATTGGAGTGAAGTGGACTCTAACTAATTTTTTCTAGCAAACAGAGAGTTTTTATCATTTCTATTTCTTTGAAATTACCACTGGCCAATGCTTTCAAGTAGATATTGTATGGCGGTCTACCTCCATCTTCAGGATTAGGAAAGACGTCATGTATAGCCAATAATCCACCTATATTCAATCTTTGCGTCCAAAGCTTATAATCTTTTTGAGCAGCCTCTTCGCTATGACCACCATCTATAAAAACCATTTCAAAGTTTAGCGCTAGATCGTCATAAGCTTCTTCTGAAGTCGATACAATCGGTATAACGAAACCTTCTAATTCGGATTTTTTGATAGTTCGCAGAAAGAACGGCAATGTATCAATTCCATCTCCAGCATCATTGATTAGATCAGGATCAAAATATTCTTCACCAGGTTGCTGCTCCTCAGAGCCCTTATGATGATCGATTGAATAAAGTTTTTTCCCATTTTCTTTCACTGCGACGCCCAAATAGACGGATGATTTACCGCAGTAACTTCCAATTTCCAAGCAGTCCCCTTTAATTGAATATTTTTTTGCGTATTTATAAAGAGCTTCTCCTTCTTCTGGGTCAAGAAAACCTTTTACCGTATTAATATCAATAGAGAGCTCTGTCATAGGATATTGATGGTATCAAAATAACCTAAGAAATTTCATGTTAAATACTTAAATTTAGTATTATGAATCAGTACAATCAACTCAAGGTATATAATTAAGTCAACTATGAATCTTAAAATGCTTTCAAAAGGAAATGTTCTCGTTGTTGGAGATATTATTCTTGATAAGTATATATCAGGCGTTGTAGATAGAGTTTCTCCAGAAGCTCCTGTTCCTGTTCTGAAGCCTCAAAAAGAAGAAATACGCTTAGGAGGTGCAGCCAATGTGGCTTTGAATTTATCTAGCTTAGGATCTGGAGCTACATTAATAGGAGTCGTTGGGAAGGATGATTCTTCTATTCAAGTTAGTGAATTGTTAAAGCTAAATAAAATTAAATCGGCTTTAACAAAATCTATACATCCTACTATCTCGAAACTAAGATTATTAGCTTCGCAGCAACAACTCATTAGGATAGATAACGAAGAGGACTTCTCTGAAGAGGACTGGAAGTCATCCTTTTCTAAATTTAAAAAGCATATCAGTACTGATAAAAATAAAGTTTTAGTAATTTCTGATTACGGAAAAGGAACTTTAAAAAATATTCCATCGCTTATCTCTGAAGCAAAAAAATACAATAAATTAATTTTAGTTGATCCAAAGGGTAATGACTTCTCTAGGTACAAAGGAGCAAATATCATCACACCAAATTTTTTAGAGTTTGAAGGTGTAGTTGGGAAGATTAAGGATGAAGTCGATCTTACAAAAAAAGGAAAAGCATTAATTAATTCCTTAAATCTAAACTCTCTTTTGATTACTAGAGGATCGGAGGGCATGACACTTCTTGAGAGTAAGAATAAAAAAATTAAAAGGTCAGATTTTCCTACTGAAGCAAAAGATGTTTTTGATGTTTCGGGGGCCGGTGACACTGTAATTGCAAGCATTGCTGCTGGACTCGCTGGTGGCTTTGACCTTTTTGAATCTATTCGACTGGCCAATATTGCAGCTGGCATTGTTGTTGGCAAGACTGGAACTGCAACTGTAACTCAAAGTGAAATAAGCCCCTTTTATAATGATCTTAGTCCTTATATAGCAATAAATGATGCTCAATATCTTTCAGAAGATTTATATAAAGAGAAGAAAAAAATTGTTTTTACTAACGGGTGTTTCGATATTCTTCATGCTGGTCATGTTGAGTATCTTGAAGCAGCTAAAAAAATGGGAGATGTGCTAATTGTTGGAATGAACTCAGATCAGTCTGTTAAATCCTTAAAAGGAAAGAATAGACCTGTAAATAAATTAGCTCACCGGGCGAAAGTGCTTAGTTCTTTAAGCTGTGTTGATAAGGTAGTTGTGTTTGATGACGAAACACCAATCAAACTAATCCAAGCAATTAAACCCAATGTACTGGTGAAAGGAGGAGACTATAAAGTTAAAGATATAGTCGGGTATAAAGAAGTAACAGCACTTGGAGGATCAGTCGTTACAATTGACTTGGTTGAAGGCCTGTCCACTTCAAAAATTATCTCAAAACTAGTCTAATCTAACTCTCTTTTAAGTCTTCTCTTGGCTCTCTTTTTATTTCTACTTGACCAATTTGGGTATATTGCTCCCACATCGCTTGTTTTAAAGCGTCTATGTGTCCATAGATATCCTTCAGGTTCTTTTTTTATATATTCTTCATATGCAAGATTCATTGCAGTTAGAAGATCACGTTCATTATCAAAATTCTCTAATTTCCTTAAATCAATTTCATAAGCTCCATTTAATTTTGATACATCAGCCATAATTACTTGAGTGCCCTTCCTAGATAAAAGACCAGGGAAGGTGACAGTGGCAGCAGGATGAGAGAAAAATGGAATGCTTACTGAGACTTTTGATCCATAATCTTGATCTGCTGCATAAACAAAGTTTTCCCCATTTCTTATCCACCTTAATGCTCTTAGAGCCTCTTTGTTAGTTAAGGATCCTTTGATGTAGTTATTTCTGGCCTTAATCATCACATAATTGATCACCTGATTGGTCTGAGTTTTAAACATACCTGTTAAATCAAAAAAGTTTGCTAATAGCCGTAAATCAAGTTCTAAGTGAGTGGAATGTTTTATTAAAACAAGCACACCTTCATTTGAGTTTTTGAGAATATCTCCATTTGTAATATTTGTTTTCAAATTCGAAATTTTATTATCAGATGACCACCAAGCAAGAGCCGTTTCAAATACTCCTCTACCAGTTGCCTCAAAGTTTAATTTGACCAATTTATCTAGTTGCTCATTTTGTAGCCCAAGACACCTCTCAATATTTATCCTGCAGATCTGTCTTCTGTGAGGACTAATTCTATAGAGCAAACGTCCAAGGATACTGCCAAGTACCATTAGCACTTTGTAAGGAAGTAGAGAAATAATTCTGAGAATAAATAGAGCAAACCAGGTCGCTATACTCTTTAAAGAAATAAGATCTCTAGAAAAAATGGGGTTCTTATTTTGTACTGCTGATTTAGGAAGGTTCATTTTTTGGCCAACTCTCAATTGTATCCAAGTAGCGCTTCACACCTTCTTGAACATTAAGAAATTCTTCTTCATATCCCGCTTCTCTGAGCTTAGCAATATCAGCTTGAGTATAGCTTTGATAGGCACCTTTGAGTTTTTCTGGAAAGTCTATATATTTGATTTTCCCTTTTTTATTCCAGTCTATAACCGCCTCTGCCACGTCATTGAAAGTTTGACTTTCTCCTGTTCCGACATTGAAAATTCCTGACACATTAGGGTTTTCTAGGAACCAGAGATTTACTTTGACTACATCCTCTACATATATGAAGTCTCTTCTTTGTTCTCCATCTTTAAATCCGTCAGAACCTTTGAATAGTTTAATTTCTTCTGCTTCTTTTAGTTGGTTATGAAGATGAAATGCAACACTAGCCATATTCTTTTTATGTCTTTCTTGAGGTCCATAAACATTAAAATATCTCAAGCCAACAATTTGAGCAGTGCTATCTTCAAGTTCCTTCCTAACAATTTGGTCAAACTTAAACTTAGAATATGCATAAAGATTGATTGGATCTTCGTTCTTAATAAATTCTTTAAATTCTTTACCACTTCCATAAACGGATGCAGATGAGGCATAAATTAATGGGATATTTAATTTTTTCGATAATTTTAATAATTCTTTAGAGTAAAGGAGATTATTTTTGTAAAGGTATTCGGCATCCCATTCCATGGTATTTGAGCAAGCACCTTGATGGAAAACGGCTCTAATGCCTACGTTATCAAATTGATTTGAGATTACCTGATCTAAAAACTCTTCAATATCGATGTAGTCTTGGACCTCACAATGCGCAATATTTTCCTTGAGTTCTAAATTTGAATGATCATCTACTGCAATGATATCTTTAACACCCATCTCATTGAGTCCTTTTATAAGATTTGACCCTATGAAGCCATTACTTCCAGTTACTACAATCACAATTTTAAATTTATTTAAGGAATATTTACTATGTTAGCATATGGCTATGCCTAGAAACCTTTACACGGCTCTATTTTGTCTATTATTGCCTTTGTATTTTATAAGACTAGGCTGGAAGGGCTTAAGTAATAGAGAATATTATTTAAGATGGGGAGAAAGGTTAGGTTTCAGTAGATTTACCCCTTCGAAAGATAAATCGATTATTTGGATTCATGCAGTTTCTGTCGGAGAGGTTAATGCCTCAATGCCATTAATAAGAAGCTTGTTGGAAGATTATCCACAATCAGAAATTTTAGTCACTACTACCACTCCAACAGGATCTAAATTATTGATAGAAAGATTGGGGAATAAGGTTAAACATCAATATATACCTGTAGATATACCTTTTTTCATTAATTTATTTCTAAACAAGTGGAAGCCCCATGTTTTAATACTTCTAGAGACTGAAATATGGCCAAACATCATCAATACCTGCAAGAATCGAGGCATTTATACAGCACTTGTGAATGCAAGACTATCCGATAAATCAAAAGAGAATTACTTAAAATTTAAATCTTTGATGGGTACTTCAATAGATTCTTTAGACTTAATACTTGCTCAGTTTGAATCAGATAAGAAAAGTTTTAACGAAATAGCTGATCAAAAAGAAATCTACCTGTGTGGTAACCTAAAGTTCGATCAAGATGTCCCTTATGAATTAGAGGAGATTTCTCGTTCCATAAGACGGGGTTGGTCAATTGATGGAACTATTAGACCAACTTTAATCGCCTCAAGTACTCATGCAGGTGAGGAAGAAATAGTTCTTGAGGCTTTTAAAAAAATACAAAAAGAATTTCCTAATTCTCTACTTATTTTGGTACCCAGGCATTTAGAAAGATTCGAGACAGTAAAGAAAATTATTCAACGGTATGAGTTGAGGCTTGCTTCTCGATCAAAAAAATCAGAAGTGACTGATGATATAGAGGTATTGCTTGGAGATACCATCGGAGAATTAAATTTTCTGTACTCATTATCTGATGTCGCCTTTGTCGGCGGCAGCTTAATTGATCATGGTGGACAAAATCTCTTAGAGCCTTCTGCCCAAAGCTTGGCATTATTATCAGGACCAAGTCTTAGAAATTTCTCAGATGTTTCTAATCAATTGAAAGAAAATAATGCGCTAGAGATTGTCAATAACTCTATGGAGCTTGCTCAAGTATTTATTTCATTTGCTAAAGATGAGTCTCTATTAAGAACAAAAGGCGCCTCAGCCTTTAATGTATTTATGAGCAATAGAGGGGCGCTAAAAAATATACTTACTCGACTTGAAGCGCCTTTAAAAATTTAATTTCTTTTGCTTCATTTTAGGGCTGCCTAAATTTAAAAAGCTCCATCTTTGCTCAAGAGATATTAAGAATTCCTTTTAAAACTTACAAATTATCAGCCAATTATACATGGCATAGAGATTGCATATATATCTTCATATTATTGTAAATAATAAAGGAGAAAAAAAATGAAGTTGATAACAGCGGTTATTAAACCGTTCAAACTAGATGAAGTGCGACAAGCTCTTTTGTCGGTAGGTGTTACCGGTCTTACCGTCATGGATGTCAAAGGTTATGGTAGACAAAAGGGTCACACAGAGCTTTATAGAGGATCAGAATACGAAGTGGACTTACTTCCCAAAACTAAAATAGAGATTGCTGTTTCTGATGATAAGGCGGACGAGGTGATAGAAGCAATTTGTACGTCTGCCAATTCAAACAAAATAGGCGATGGAAAGATTTTTGTTGTTGATCTCAATCAATTGGTTCGAATACGAACCGGAGATCTTAACGAAGATGCGTTATAAAAAAATAAGGAGATAATAATGACGGAAATAGAATTTGCGCTCAATACCTTCTACCTTCTAATGAGTGGAGCTTTAGTCATGTGGATGGCTGCTGGTTTTACAATGTTAGAGGCTGGATTGGTAAGATCAAAGAATGCTGCTGAAATAGTAACTAAGAACTTAGGTTTATTTTCAATAGCGTGTGTAATGTATTTAATATGTGGTTTTTTTATCATGTACCCAGGTGATTCGGCAGTTTCTGCTTGGATACCAGGTTTTAGTTTGTCGTACCTCGGGCTTGGCATGGATGATCAAGATATGTCTTATGGATCATACTCCGAAGGGTCTGACTTTTTCTTTCAAGTAGTATTTGTTGCAACAGCTATGTCTATTGTTTCAGGTGCCGTTGCTGAGAGAATGAAGTTATTACCATTTTTTGCCTTTGCAATTGTCTTGACTGGCTTCATTTATCCAGTGCAAGGTTACTGGAAATGGGGCGGGGGAGGACTTGATGCTTTAGGTTACACAGATTTTGCTGGCTCGGGTGTAGTTCATCTTTGCGGTGCAGCGGCAGCTTTAGCAGCTGTATTAATTTTAGGAGCAAGGAAAGGCAAGTACAGTGAAAGTGGATCTGTTTATGCAATACCTGGTTCGAATATACCTCTAGCAGCCTTAGGTGCTTTAGTATTATGGTTAGGGTGGTTTGGATTTAATGGTGGATCTCAATTGGCAATTAATACCGCTTCCGACGCTATAGCCGTGGGCCAAATATTTTTAAATACTAATATGGCTGCAGCAGGCGGCGTAATTGGAGCTTTATTTGCAAGCAGACTATTTAGTGGAAAAGCTGATGTCACCATGGCAATAAATGGTGCTATAGCAGGGCTAGTAGCAATAACAGCTGCTCCAGATACACCAACTGGTGGTCTAGCTACCTTAATAGGGATGATTGGCGGGATCATAGTTTATTTCTCAGTTATCATTTTAGATACAAAACTAAAAATAGATGATCCAGTCGGGGCAATCTCAGCTCACGGTACTGTTGGAATTTGGGGAATAATGGCAACTCCATTGTCTGGAGCAGGAGCATTCGGAACACAATTCCTGGGAGCTTTAATTATCTTTGCATGGGTTTTCATTACAAGTTTTATAGTTTTAAAAGTTATTGATTCAATAGTCGGAATCAGAGCTTCTGAAGAAGATGAAGAGCTAGGATTAGATAAAGCAGAAATTGGAGTAGAAGCTTATCCTGATTTTAAATAGCGCTGCGCTTAGTTGTATCACTTTTATGTGATCGACTAATTATGGGTGATTTTGAAAGAGATCACCCATATTTTTTTGAGCGTGAATGGATTTACTTATTTAACAAGGATGTTAACTCAAGACTAAATGATGGATATTAAACTTATAAAACCAAAAGAAGCTGCGAAGATACTGATGTGTAGTGAAAGGACTTTAGAGTCATGGAGAAGATCGGAGAAGGGGCCAAGTTATTATAAAATTGAAGGTAAAATATTATATGAGCTGGAAGAGCTTTATCAATTTATCAAAGTTTCTAAAGTTTCCTTTTGATTGTTAGGCTTTTATATCCAACAAAGCATAAATTCAGAATCAAAATGGTGCAAGTTCCTTAATTATGCTCTATTTTAAGGCTTGATTAAATTCAAAATACTTTAAAGACACCATTATTACCTCATTTCTACTGAAAAATCACATTTGGCTTAAAGATTGCATGTCAGTTAATGAATGGTTTTCTATTTGAAAGACAAGTATTTAGATTTATAGTGAATGGACTAAAAAATAATAGGAGTTTTTAATGAAATTAATAACAGCAGTTATAAAGCCCTACAAGCTTGATGAAGTAAGAGAAGCTTTATCCGAAGTTGGGGTTACGGGTCTCACTATTACCGATGTAAAGGGATTTGGAAGACAGAAAGGTCATACGGAACTATATAGAGGTTCAGAGTATGTTGTCGACTTCCTTCCTAAAACAAAAATAGAGGTAGCGGTTAGTGATGATAATGCAGATAAGGTTATTGATGCTATATCGCAGGTTTCAAATACAGGAAAAATAGGAGACGGAAAAATATTTGTATCTTCGCTAGAACAAGTTGTACGGATTAGAACCGGAGAACTTAACGAAGATGCCCTTTAAACTTAAGGTGATCTAATGATAAAAAAACTTTTACTTCTTTTTTCTGTTGTCTTTTCTATTGGCCTGTCTTCAGAAGAGTTAAATTCTGGAGATACTGCATGGATACTTACTTCTACTGCGTTGGTACTCTTTATGACTCTACCTGGTTTATCCCTTTTTTATGCAGGTCTCGTAAGAAGTAAAAATGCTATATCGGTTCTCATGCAGTGCTTTGCAATTGCTTGTATTGTTTCTGTCGCATGGGTTGTCTATGGTTATAGCCTAGCTTTCACTGAAGGTAATGCTTTTATAGGTGGTACAAGTGCTTTTTTCTTAACCGGAATTGGTCGCGATACCTTGGCTCCAGGAACAACAATGCCGCATTCTTTGTTTGTCATCTTTCAAATGACTTTTGCCATTATCACTCCTGCTTTAGTCGTTGGTGCTTTTGCTGAAAGAATGAAGTTTGGTGCGATGTGCTTATTTTCATTACTATGGTTCACAGCTGTCTATATACCGGCATGCCATATGATATGGGGTGGAGGTTATTTGGCTGACGTTAAAGATTTTGCTGGCGGCTTAGTTGTCCATTTAACTTGCGGAGTTGGTGCGTTAGTTATAGCGGTTATGTTAGGACCCAGGAAAGGTTTCCCTTCCACAGCAATGCCTCCTCACAATCGAACAATGGTTGTAACAGGAGCAGCTATGTTATGGGTAGGGTGGTTTGGTTTTAATGCTGGAAGCTCTTGGGCAGCTGATGGTCTTGCTGGGATGGCGATGTTAGTCACTCACATAAGTGCTGCAACTGGTGCTTTGACGTGGATGGCAATTGAATGGATAAAAGGCGGCAAGCCTACTATCGTGGGTATTGCTACGGGTATGGTCGCAGGCTTAGCAACAATAACACCTGCAGCAGGAAGTGTTGGTCCAGAAGGTGCTTTATTAATAGGCTTAATGGCAGGGACGATATGTTTCTATGCCACACAGGCTGTTAAGGGAGTGTTTGGTATAGATGATTCTTTAGATGTTTTCCCTGTCCATGGAGTTGGAGGAATCATAGGAATAATCATGGTAAGTTTTTTAGGCGTTCAGGGAGGCTTCTTAGGTTCGAGTGCAGGAGAGACATGGATTCCTATGGAGCAATTTATGATTCAATTGAAAGGAATAGCGGTGATCGGTATCTGGACTGGAATAGCCTCTTGGGCAATATTAAAATTAATTAGCAGTTTGATGCCATTAAGGGTTACTGAAGAAGAAGAATATGAAGGTCTTGATGTTGTCGAACATGAAGAAAGAGGTTACGACTTAACTTAATATTAAGTAAATTAAAAAAACCGGTCTTTGGGCCGGTTTTTTTTTCACCTAATCATTTATCATATGAATCGTGGATAAGAAGTTAATTGTTTCAATAATGGGCCCTACTGGCGTTGGTAAAACAGATATAGCCTTAGAATTATTTCAGAAACTTCCCATTAAATTAATTAGTGTAGATTCTGTTCAGATTTATAATTACTTAAATATAGGTAGTGGAAAACCATCGTCTGAAGTTCTAAGAGATTTTCCACATGCATTAATAAATATTATCGAACCAACTGATAGCTACTCCACAGCTAAATTTCAAAAGGACTGTTTAGTTTCAGTAGCAGAAGGATTTAAATCCAATAAACTGCCAGTTCTTGTTGGAGGCACCATGATGTACTTCGATCATCTAATTAATGGCATCTCTAAACTACCTTCCGTAGAAAAAAATATCAGAGTAGAAGTTGAAGAAGAATTTAAAAAAATTGGTTCGAAAGAAATGCATAATCTTCTGAAAACAATAGATATCAATGCATCGATAAAAATACATCCAAATGATTCACAAAGAATCAAGAGGGCTATAGAAGTCTACAAGTCAACAGGCAAAGAATTTTCAAAATGGCAATCAGAACAAACCAAAGAAGTTGATAAATTAATTCAAGAAACCAAAATAATTCAAATTGCACTAAAGCCTAACGATAAAGAAATTCATAGAGAATCTATAGCTAATAGATTTAAGGATATGATTGAACTAGGTTTAGTTAACGAAGTTGAAGAATTATTAAACTATCCAGGAGTTACCAAAAATTCTCAATCTATGAAGAGCGTTGGATATAGACAAGTTTGTGAATTTCTAGAAGGTGATATCGACCTTGATGTTATGATTGAAAAAGCAATTAACTCCACCAGACAATTGGCCAAAAGACAAATGACCTGGATTAAGGGCTGGAAAGGGTTAACTATTTTAGAAAAAGATTTAAGCACTTCAAGGACATTAGAAAAATTGGTTTCAGAAAGTTTATGATTATAGAAAAAGTTTTACCTAAATCAGTGATCATTCACATAGATAGATTTTCATTGAGTCCTCATCTTCAGTTAGAGGCAGTGCAAGAATTTAAAGAGCTATGCCTATCTTCAGGCACTAAGGTGTGCGCTGAGGTTTCAGGAAAAATTGATAGACCTTCTTCTAATTTTTTTGTGAAGCAAGGAAAGTTAGATGAAATCAAACAACTAGTGCAGTCAAATAAAGCGAATTTAGTTATTTTTAATAATGACTTAACACCATCTCAGGAAAGAAACCTAGAGGAATATTTGTGTGCACGCGTTTTAGACAGAACCTCTTTAATTCTTGATATTTTTGCTACGAGAGCAAGTAGCCATATAGGTAAGCTCCAAGTTGAGTTGGCTCAATTAACTCATCTTTCTACAAGGTTGGTTAGAGGCTGGAGTCATTTGGAACGACAAAAAGGAGGGATTGGCCTTCGAGGACCTGGAGAGACTCAGCTTGAAACCGATAGACGATTAATCGGGCATAGAATTAAAAATCTTAAGAAAAGACTGGATAAGGCTCATAATCAAAAAGAGGTAAATCGTTATGCAAGAAGAAAGGGCAAGGATATGGTAGTCGCACTTGTGGGTTATACCAATGCAGGAAAAACTACTCTTTTTAATCATCTAACTCAGAATAATCTCTACGCCGCAGACAAGCCCTTTGCAACTCTTGATTCTGTAACTAGAAGAAACAATATACCTAATTTAAAAAATATTCTATTCTCCGACACAGTAGGTTTTATTTCAAATTTACCCACCCAGCTAGTTGCATCTTTCAAGGCAACCTTAGATGATTTAAGTTCAGCTGATCTTTTGCTTCATGTCGTGGATATATCAGACAAAGACCATAGATTTAAAGCAACAGAGGTAGATAAAATTTTAAAAGAATTAAGCTTAACTGAAAAACCATTGATAAGAGTAAATAATAAATGCGATAAGTTGGATTATTCTGATTTAGAGGATGTTCCTCATAATAGTCATCATCAAGTTTGGCTTTCCGCCACCGAACACAATGGCCTTGATAATCTCTTTGAAGCTATCAATCACAATTTAAAAGGGGCTATTAATTCAAATTGGGTTTCTCTTAGTCCTGACTTAGGCTGGCTCAGGTCCGAACTATATTCTTCAGGCGGGGTGATTGAAGAAAGAATATCTAACGAAGGTCTGATAGAATTACACCTTGAAAGTTATCAAAATGACCTCATAAAGTTATTAGATGTAGAAGGTTTCACCTTAATCAATAAAAAACAAATACAGGAAGCAATATAAATGTCTTGGAATGGAAACGATAATAAAGATCCTTGGGGTAGAAATGATACCCCACCAGAGATCGATGAAGTAATTAAGAAAGTTAAAGAAAAAGTAGAATCTCTCTTTGGAGGTGGATCCTCAGGTGGTTCCTCTGATGGCGGAGGCTTTAGCATGAAAAGTATTCCTTTAATCTTTGGTGTCTTGGTATTGCTATGGGTCGGAGCAGGAATATACCAGGTTGAACAAGCGGAAAGATCGGTTGTTTTAAGACTAGGTAAGTTTGAAGAGATTAAAGGTCCAGGTCTTAGATGGAATCCTCCAATAATAGATGCATGGGAAATAGTCGATGTCGTTAGAGTTAGACCTCATAGGCACGATGCTCTTATGCTTACTAAAGATGAGAATATTGTTGCTGTTACAGTTTCTGTTCAATATCAGATAGCAGATCCAAGAAGTTACGTCTTAGATATCAGAGATGCTGACGCTAGCCTCGTCCAAGCAACAGAGAGTGCTTTGAGGCATGTAGTTGGCGGTTCTATTATGGATGATGCACTTACTACTGGTCGTGAGGTTATTGCTCAGGAAGTGAAAGCGAGACTTCAGCGTTATTTAAATAAATACAATACTGGCTTAGAGGTGGTAGTAGTAAATATAGAAGATTCTTCTCCCCCAAATCAAGTACAAGAAGCTTTCGATGATGTTATTAAAGCAAGAGAAGACGAAGTAAGGGCAAGAAATGAAGCAGAAACTTACGCTAACGGACTAGTGCCAGAGGCAAGAGGACAAGCTCAAAGAATGCTACAGGATGCTGAGGCTTATAAAGAACAAGTAGTTTCAGAAGCACAAGGTGATGCCATGCGCTTTAACTTACTCTTGGCAGAATATCAAAAAGCACCTGATGTAACTCGTAATCGTTTGTATCTAGATTCTATCCAAGCGGTTATGTCTAATAGTACGAAAGTTATGATAGATGTTGAGGGAGGAAATAATATCCTTTACATACCTCTAGATAAAATTGCCGAATCGGCAAGAGGAATTGATAGTTTGAATGTTCCTTCAAATGCTTCAGGTAATGCCTCTATAAGAGAGTTAACTAACGAAGTTATTGAAGAAATTAGAAGAAGAAATAGACAAGAGGAAAGAAGATAATGAAAGTACTTAAACTAATAATGTTCCCAGCACTGATAGTTGGTCTTGTTGTTCTTTATTTGTCTATCTTTGTGGTTAAAGAGACCCAAAGAGCAGTCAAATTAGAGTTTGGTAGGGTTGTTCAGGCAGATGTCGCTCCAGGGTTACATTTTAAAATTCCTATTGTTAATGATGTTAAGAAATTTGATGCGAGAATTTTAACGTTAGATGCAGCACCTCAGAGTTATCTCACATCAGAGAAAAAAGCATTAACTGTAGACTCCTTTGTTAAATGGAGAGTAAGTGATGTTGAAAAGTATTTCACTACTACCGGTGGTGACGAAGAAAGATTAAGAAGACTTCTAATTCAGAGGGTCGATGCTGGATTGAGGAATGAATTTGGTAGCCGAACAGTTAATGAGGTAGTCTCTGGTGAAAGAGATGAGTTAATGGACAAATTAACCCTTCAGCTTAATGCAATTTCTCTTGAAGAGCTTGGCGTAGAGGTAATAGATTTAAGAGTCAAGAAGATAGATCTTCCTCCTGAAGTAAGCGAATCTGTTTACAACAGAATGAGAACAGAAAGGGAAAGGCTGGCTAAGGAATTAAGAGCACAAGGAAACGAGGTGGCTGAAAAGATAAGAGCTACTGCAGATAAAGAGAAAACAATCATTCTTGCAGATGCTTATAGACAGGCAGAAGAAACAAAAGGTAATGGAGATGCAATTGCAACATCAACTTATGCAAATGCTTACTCAAATGATCCTGAGTTTTATGATTTTACAAGAAGTCTAAAAGCCTACCAATCTACTTTTGGAAGTAAGTCTGATATTCTCTTAATTAATCCTGATAGTGATTTCTTTAAATATTTAGACGACTCTAAAGCAAAGAACAATTAAATGACCTCAAAGATACGCTGGAGTTTACCTGATGGCGTAGATGAATTACTTCCCCCTAAGGCCTTACAAGTTGAGACCCTTAGGAGGAGTTTAGTAGATAAGTATATTGACTCTGGCTATGAGTTTATTATTCCTCCTTTATTGGAGTTATCTGAAACTATAGGTGGTGAAGCTCATGATGAGATTAAATCTCATGCCTTTAGTTTTAAGGATAATTTGACAGGAAAAAATTTATCTATTCGACCAGATATTTCAGAACAGGCTTCTCGGATAGATGCATACAGAATCCAGTCAGATGAGACTGTTAGGCTTTGTTATGCAGGTGAAGTTGTTAAGAGCAAGTCTTCAAAAGTGCTAAGGTCAAGAACTACTATTCAGGTGGGTGCTGAGATCTTCGGTGATCCCTCAAAAGAAGCTGAATTGGAAAGTATCAACTTAATGTTAAGTAGTCTTGTAATTGCTGGCATAGATAATACTACTTTAAGTCTTGGTCATGCTGGCTTTACTGCATCAGTTTTGGCTCCTTTTAAGGATTTAGGAGAAGAGATTTTCTTAAATATAGAATCAGCGCTTTATAAGAAATCTAAATCTGACCTAGATAATATTATCCCTGATTCACACGTATCAAAAGCCTCTTTGCTAACGCTTTGTGATATGTATGGCAAAAAAGACATTATCAAAAAAGCCAAGGAAGAATTTTCTCACATAGAAAATTCAAATGACTGCTTAGATCACTTAGAAGCGATTGTAGAGGAGATAGAAGAACAACAAGAAACGAATTTGCATATAGATCTTGGAGAGATACAAGGTTTTAAATATCATAATGGCATTGTGTTTTCAGCTTACTCAAACTCAGCAGGATATGTGCTTGCCAAAGGAGGCAGGTATGACGGCTTGAGAAAATCTTCAGATCAAGATAGGCCGGCCGTTGGTTTTGATCTAGATTTAATCGCCGTATCGAATTTATAGGGACGAAATTAATGAAACGAAATATTTCTTTATTGGGACTTCAATGGGGGGACGAAGGAAAGGGTAAGGTTGTAGATAACCTTGCAAAAGATCTAGATGCAGCAGTGAGATATCAAGGTGGACACAATGCAGGTCACACACTTATTGTTAATGGGAAGAAAATTGTATTTCATTTATTACCCTCAGCGATATGTCATGAAAATATCAAATGCTTTATAGGAAGGGGTGTTGTTGTCAGCCTTGATGCATTATTTTCTGAGATAAAGGAAGCTGAAGAAGTTTTAGGCGAAATTGAAGGAAGACTTAGAATCAGCTCTGCTTGCAGTCTTATTCAGCCTTACCATATTCAACTAGATCAGTTGCGGGAACAGTCTAATAATCTTACAAAAATTGGTACTACCGGACGAGGTATTGGAACATCCTATGAAGATAGAGTAGGCAGAAGATCAATAAGGATTGCAGATCTTTATAATGAAGAAAAGCTTAGAGATAAGCTTTATCAGGCACTAGAATTTTATAATTCTATTTTTAAAAATTCATTCGGAGCGTCACAGATTGATCTCCATGAACTATTAGACGATAACTTAAAACAAGCTGAAGATTTGAAGCCTTACGTGGGAAATGTCATTGAAGAAATAAGAGAACTGCAAGATCAAGATAAGAAGATTCTTTTTGAAGGTGCCCAAGGTGCTTTGTTGGATATTAGCTTAGGGACATATCCTTACGTAACTTCAAGCAATTTAATTGGTGGTGTTTCGGCGGGAGTAGGTATCAGTCCCTCCGATATTGATTACACAATTGGTATTACAAAAGCTTATACAACTAGAGTAGGGGAAGGTCCTTTTCCTACAGAGCTTTTTGATGAGATGGGTACTTATTTAGCAGAAAAAGGAGGAGAAGTAGGAGCCACTACAGGAAGACCAAGAAGATGTGGATGGCTTGATGGATTTCTTCTAAATAATATGGTTAAAGTTAGTGGTGTTAACGGCCTTTGTCTTACTAAGATTGATGTTCTTGATGGTCTTAAAAAGATAAAGATTTGTACTGATTATTCCAGTGCTCAAACTAAAGAGGCCATAATAGAGACAATGGATATTGAAGATGCAGATCCCTTCTATCTCGAGCTAGATGGATGGTCAGAACCTACAGCTGGAAAAACTGATTATGATGACCTGAATGCAAACGCAAAAGCATTTGTAGAGAAAATTGAAGAAATATCAGGTGTACCTGTTATTATGATTTCAACCGGTCCTAAGAGAGAAGATACCATTATTAGAGAAAAGATTTGATATGAAATATTTAATTACCTTGTTTTTGACTGCTTCTAGTTTTATGTTTTCAGAAGAAGTGTTGTATGCAGAAGGGGATACCTTCGAGGCTAAAAAGTATGAGGCGGTTGCATTGTACTTCTATAAAGCAGACGCTATCCGACTCAATACAGCTAGAGACTTCTCTTTCTCTTTGAATGATTTTCTAAATTACGCAACCATCGATACGAGGGATATTTACAAAATCAGAAAAGGTGATACTTTTAAGATCACTAAGAGCTTTAGAAACGGAGATGTTTTCCAGGTCTATCTGGAAAGCACCAGAAGTAAAAGAGAAAAATATTTTGTTCTCTCAGAAGATCTAAAAAATTCTTTTCTCACAAGAGTTACTGAAAACTCTTAAGCTCTAATGCGAGGCTATTTCAAGATAGCATTCAAAGGGTTCTTAATTCTATGCCTTCCCTTTATATTATTATTTTTAGGACTCTTTTTTGATTTATTTGGTAAACATCAGGATACGGGCAAAGTTCATCCTATAAGTGCTCCATCTCTGATTACAAATCTAGAGGACTCCGATCAAAAAAGAATATTGTTTGGTGATCTTCATGTCCATACTACTTACTCGCTAGATGCCTTCCTTGGAAACCTTCCGATACTTGAAGGAGAAGGCACACATCCTGTTTCTGATGCTTGTAATTTTGCAAGATTTTGTGCAAATCTTGATTTTTTCTCTGTCACTGATCACGCAGAATTTTTAACAAGACGGGAGTGGGAAGAGACTATTGATTCATTAAGGAACTGTTCCGCAATATCTAAAGTAAAAGATCAAGATGAGATCATACCTCTTGCAGGATGGGAGTGGACCCAGACAAGCCTTAACCCAGAAGATCATTATGGACATAAGAATGTCATCTTAAAATTTCTAGATAAAGATATTCCCTCAAGGCCTATTGGTGCTCCTGATCATATATTTTTTCAAGGGATCGTAGATGCACCAATTTATTCAATTTATGGAGCCTTGCTTTACGATTATAAGAATATGTCTAATTATTTTAATTATCGCCAAAGACAATTAATAATCAAAAGCCAAGAATATTGTGACGAAAATGAGCATGTAAGGGATCTGCCTTTAGATTGTCTAGAAAGGGCAGAAAAACCTTCTGATCTTTATAGAAAGCTCGATGAATGGGGGGTTGAGTCTTTAGTGATCCCTCATGGATCGGCCTGGGGAAATACTTCACCCCCTATGGCTAGTTGGGTCAATCAATTAAACAGTAAAGAACATAATCAAAAGTATCAAAATTTAATCGAAATATTTTCAGGGCATGGAAATTCGGAAGAGTTTCGTCCATGGGAGTCATTTAGAGTAGAGAATGGTGAGTTTGTATGTCCTACTCCAAATGAGAGTTATCTTCCTGATTGTTTTCAAGCTGGAGAAATAATTAAAGAAAGATGCAGAATTTCTGCGGGTAATGAAGAAATATGCAATATCAGAGCGCGTGAGGCTAGGCAGAATTTTACAAAATCTAATCCGTTTGGAATGCTAACGATACCGAATGGTCGACCAGAAGAATGGCTTGATAGCGGCCAGTGCAAAGACTGTTATCTTCCTGCTTTTGAATATAGACCAAAATCTTCTGTACAGTACGCTTTGGCTTTAAGAAATTTTTCTGATCGAGGTACTCAGTCTTACAGATTTGGCTTTATTGGATCAAGTGATAACCATTCTTCAAAACCAGGTACCGGTTATAAGGAACTAAACCGGATCAAAAATACTGACTCAAATTACAAGTCTTCAAATTCGATCATGAATCTTCAGAATAATGTCCGAAATTATGCTATTCCAAGATCACAAGAAATTAATCTTGAGCAAATGATTGACAGGACAAGACCTAGTCAACCAGAGAGAGTGTCTTCTTTCCTTTATACAGGAGGGTTAATTGCAACTCATGTGGTTCAAAAAAATAGAGATTCTCTCTGGGACTCTTTGAATAATAGAGAGGTCTATGCAACGAGTGGAGAAAGAATCTTACTATGGTTTGATTTGATCAATCATCCTTCCGGTCAGATAAAACCAATGGGTAGTGAATTTTTAATGCGAGATAATCCTAAGTTTAAAGTAAGGGCCTTAGGTTCTCAGAAGCAAATGCCTGGTTGCAGTTTAGAAAATGAGATTGATGTAAATATTCTGAATAAATTGTGTAATGGCGAGTGTTTTAACCCTATTGATGAAAGGAATAATATTTCAAGAATAGAAATTATTAGGATCAGACCACAAACATATCCTGACGAACCTATAGAGACTTTAATAGAAGATCCCTGGAAAGTCTTGGAATGTCAGCCCTCTCAAGAGGGGTGTATGGTTGAGTTTGAAGATCCTAATTTCACGGATGCAAATAGAGAAATAATATATTATGTAAGGGCAATCCAAGAACCCTCTTTAACTATTGGTGCAGCCAATTTTGCTTGTGACACTGATGATTCAAGTAAATGTTTAAAGGTCAATTTTTGTGGTGACGCCGAAGGCCAAGGTGAGGGAGATTGTTTATCAGAAAGTGAAGAGAGAGCTTGGTCCTCTCCTATTTTTGTCCAATACGCTGAAAATTAGATTTAAACATCTTATCTAAAATAGCATTTACATATTTATGTCCGTCCGCAGCACCATACTTCTTAGATAGTCTTATACTTTCATTGATAATAATTGGTACATCAGTATCTGTAAAAAGCATTTCATATGCTGCCAGTCGAAGAGTATTTCTTTCTATAGGATCTAAAGAAGGCATATCTCTTTCCATGAATTCCGATAAAGTTTTATCGATATCTTCTTGAGAATCAACTACACCTATTAAAAGATCTTTGTAATGTGGATATCTACTTTGAAGCGATAGGTCCTTTAAAATCTCTTCTGCACTAGACCCGGATAATTCGATTTCATACAGACTTTGAAGAACTTTATCTCTTGATCTTACTGGGGAAGTGTCTTTTTTTGATTTCATTAATCAAGAAATGATATCAACCATATTCATTGCACTTAACGCAAATTCTTTTCCCTTATTCATCTTCTCAGGATCAGAACGTTCTTTAGCTTGTGCAAAATTACTTGTAGTCAACACTCCACATATAACTGGAATCTTTGTTTCTAATGCAATGCTTTGCAGAGCATTAATGCATGCACTTGAAATAAAATCGAAGTGAGGTGTATCTCCTTGAATTATCGCTCCAAGTGAAATCACCGTAGACATGTTATCCATCTCAGCAGTCAGTTTCGTCGCTAGCGGTAACTCGAAAGCTCCAGGCACTTCTTTGATTATAATATTTTCTAGTGAGACACCTTGGTTTAACAGCTCTTTCTTTGTTTCTGCTAACAAGTCTTTAACTATTTCGCTATTCCATGATGTATAAATTATTCCATAAATGCCTTTTTTAGCCTTTTCAGATATGGTTTTAGCCTCTAGACCTTTCATGCTATTAATTTATAAATTCTGTTATTTCGAGATTAAAGCCTGCTAGCGGATATTTTGCTGAAGCTCCAAGCAGTCTAATTTTCTTAATCCCTAGATCCTTTAATATCTGAGCACCTACACCGATTATTCTAGAGTCAGTTCCTTCATTACTTGCAGTAGATTTTTGTCCTTTCAAGAAAGAAATATTAGATAAAATCTCTTTTGAGCTTTCAGAATGTGACAGAAGAAGAATGACACCTTTTTCTTCTTCCTCAATTTTTTTCATAGCTTGAGAAAAAGACAATCTGCTGCCAAAGTGATTTATGCCCATGACATCTTGAAGAGTGTTATTTTGCTGTACTCTAACCATTATTTCATCATCAGCTGATATTTCTCCTTTCACCAATGCAATATGAACGTCTCCATTTACAGTATCTTCGTAAGCATAGAGTTCAAAATTTCCATGTTCTGATTCAATATTTGTTCTATCTACTAAGTTAATACTTTTTTCACTAATATTTCGATAATGGATAAGATCGGCAATTGTTCCAATTTTAAGGTCATGTTTCCTTGCAAATATCTCAAGATCTTCTCTTCTTGCCATGGTTCCATCATCATTCATTATCTCTACGATTACTGCCGAAGGATCTAAGCCGGCTAGTTTCGCTAAGTCTGTTCCTGCTTCAGTATGTCCAGCTCTTGTAAGCACTCCACCTTCTTGCGCTTTAATGGGGAAAATATGACCGGGTTGCACTATATCTTCTGCTTGAGCTTCTTTATTTACAGCTGCTATTACTGTTGTAGCTCTATCTGCCGCAGATATTCCCGTAGTAACACCAACTGCTGCTTCTATCGAGGTGGTAAACGCCGTTCCAAGCTCAGTACCATTATGTTTGACCATCTGCTCTAATCCTAACTTTTTACAACGTTCTTCATTGATTGCAAGGCAAATTAACCCTCTTGCATGTGTGGCCATAAAGTTAATTGCATCAGGATCAACCTTCTCAGCAGCGAGTACCAAATCTCCTTCATTCTCTCTATCTTCATCATCCATAAGGATGACCATTTTCCCTTGAGAAATATCTTCTATTATTTCTTGAATACTATTTAGTTTCATTATTGATAATTAGGAGTAAGGATTATTTTTTTGTCATCACCTAAATGAGTTATTGAATTGATTTCAAATCTCATTGTACTGGGTTTTTCATAAGACTCATTGAATTTAGAAAAGGTTTTCCTGTCATGCCCTAGTAATTTAGGAGCTTGATATAGAATAAACTCATCAATTAAATGTTCAGAGAGTAGGGCATCAAAAATATCTGAGCCAGATTCAACCATTAGTGTATTGATAGATTTCTTTTCAGCTAAATATCTCATGATTGATTTTAAATCTCCGAGGCTTTCTCTAGACATAACGCAAAGTTCAGTATTTTCAGACTTTATCTTGGAATCTTTGGTCCCAAATATCAGAGTCTTGGCATCTGATGAAAATATTTTTTCTTTGCCTGTCAGATGATTACTTCTGTCTATCACCACTCGCAAAGGTTGAAGAAATTCTCCATTTATTAGATTTGTATCTCTAGATGTTAAAGAGGGATTATCTTTAAGTACAGTTCCCGTACCCGTAAGCACTGCTTCATTTATTGCTCTTAACTTATGAACATCTTTCCTGGATTCATCTGAGGTGATCCATTTACTTTCACCTGACGAAAGCGCAATCCCTCCATCAATCCCCGTTGCCATTTTGGCTGTAATGTATGGTCTTCCTTTTTCTATCCTAGAAAAGAAACCTTTATTAAGTGCCCTGGCTTCGTTTCTTAAAAGGCCTTCAGTAATTTCTATATCTATTTCTTGTTTTGAAAATCCATTTTGTGAATTATCTTCAGATGCTATGTATACCTTTTTGATTCCATGCTTCTTAATTGCTTCAGCACAAGGAGGAGTCTTACCAGTAGTGGAGCATGGCTCAAGCGTGACAAACATTTCGGAGTTTTCAAGTGCTGATTTTGCATGCTCACCCAAATTATCAAAGACATCTTGAATGGCATTAACTTCAGCATGATTTTGACCTGCTTTTTTGTGCCATCCTCTACCTATTACTTTATTATTTAATGTGATCACACATCCGACCATTGGATTTGGTCTTGAAGTCAGAAGACCCTTCTTTGCAAGAGATAAAGCCTCCATCATATGCTCTGAAGGTAAGGTCATGATTAATCGTTGCTTAATTTTTCTACTTCTTCTGAGAATTCAGTAATATCCTCAAATCGTCTGTAAACAGAGGCAAATCTAATAAAGGCCACTTCATCAATTTTTCTTAGATTCTGCATGACGACTTCGCCTACAAGCCTAGAAGGTATTTCTCTTTCCCCTGAAGATCTAATATCTTTTTTAATATCTTCTATCAGCGTTTCAATTTCTTCTTCGCCGACTGGTCGTTTTTCTAAAGCCCGGTATAGTCCTTCCCTGAGCTTTTGTTCATCAAAAGGTTCTCGAGTATTATTTTTTTGTTTGATCACTCTAGGCATGAGTAGCTCAGCCGTCTCAAAAGTAGTGAACCTTTCATTGCATTCAGGACACTCTCTTCTTCTTCTAATTTGTTGACCTTCTGCAATCAATCTTGAATCGATAACTTTGGTGTCTGAAAAACTACAATAAGGACAGTGCATAAGTTAGTCAGAATATACTGGAAATCTTGAACAGAGTTCAATAACTTTCTCTTTTACTTCACCAATGACGTTCTCATTATTGATATCCTCGAGTAAGTCACATATCCAAGTAGCTACCAAGGTGACCTCGGCTTCTTTAAAGCCTCGAGTTGTGGCAGCTGGAGTACCAATTCTTAAGCCACTTGTAACAAATGGAGATTGTGGGTCGTTAGGAACAGCATTTTTATTTACAGTAATATTAGCAAAACCTAAGGCAGCATCTGCCTCTTTGCCGGTTATTCCTTTATCTATTAGATCTACCAAGAACATATGATTCTCCGTTCCATTCGAAACAATATCAATCCCCCTTTCCATGAAAGTTGCAGCCATTTGTTTTGCATTAGCCTTAACTTGCTTTTGATAATCCTTAAATGCTGGATCTAAAGCTTCCTTGAAACAAAGCGCTTTTGCAGCAATGACATGCATGAGAGGGCCTCCTTGGGTTCCAGGAAAGATTGCTGAGTTAAGTTTCTTATGAATTTCTTCATTTTCTTTGGCAAGAATCAAACCTCCTCTCGGTCCTCTGAGGGTCTTATGCGTAGTTGTGGTTACAACATCGGCAAAAGGAATAGGAGAGGGGTATTCGCCTGCAGCAACTAATCCTGATACATGAGCCATATCTACAAGTAAATAAGCATTGACTGAATCAGCAATTTTCCTAAACCTTTCCCAGTCAACTATTCCAGAATAAGCAGAGAAACCTGCCACAATCATTTTGGGATTATGCTCTTTGGCTAAATCTTCAACTTCTTGATAATTAAGTTCACCGGTTGAAGGATCAAGACCATACTGAAAAGACTCATAAGTTTTTCCAGAGAAATTCACTTTAGCTCCATGTGTTAAATGACCCCCATGATCTAAGCTCATTCCTAGTATTGCATCGCCCGCTTCACATAATGCAAGATAAACTGCAGAGTTTGCACTAGCTCCAGAATGAGGCTGCACATTGGCATAAGCGGCACCATAAAGCTCTTTAGCTCTGTCTATAGCAAGTGATTCAGCAACATCTACATACTCACATCCTCCATAATATCTCTTTCCAGGATAGCCTTCTGCATACTTGTTAGTTAAGACTGAAC
Organism: uncultured SAR86 cluster bacterium; assembly: GCA_938075195.1. GTDB lineage: Bacteria > Pseudomonadota > Gammaproteobacteria > Magnimaribacterales > Magnimaribacteraceae > Magnimaribacter. The sequence continues at coordinate 2,736 of CALJGK010000043.1, read as the reverse complement.
CTTGAATTTCTAAAATACTTTTTGACGTATAGTTTTCAGAGGCAATTAGCTCTATATGCTCTTCTTGACGTGTGGTTTCATTGTTTATGGAAGCCCATAAATCAGGATCAAATTCTTTTAAATTCTTATCTGTAATAAACATAAATTATTAAAATTATTGTGTTGGGCTAACAAAAACAATTATACAGAATGAGGTACCACTTCTCTCTATTTAATTTTAAGCTTTATTGGTTTTTATCGGCGATTTCCTTCCTTCATTCACTACTGAACAGATCGGGCACACTCTTCCATCGCAACCTCGTGCAGTACAGTATTCTCTTCCATAAAATATAATTTGTAAGTGAAGGGTATTCCAATCATCTAGTAGAAATCCTTTTTTAAGATCTTTTTCAGTTTGAGTGACATTTTTTCCTTTAGAGAGCCTCCATCTCTGAGCCAATCTATGAATATGGGTGTCTACAGGAAAAGCGGGATGATTGAATCCTTGGCTCATAACAACCGATGCAGTTTTATGCCCCACTCCTGGTAAGGCTTCTAAAGCCTCGAAGCTTTCTGGCACTTTACCGTCATATTTTTCACACAAAATCTTACTGAGTTCTGCAATAGCCTTAGATTTTTTAGGAGATAAACCACAGGGTCTTATGATCTTTCTGATTACTTCAGGGTCTACTAGGGACATATCAAAAGGATTATCTGCTAAAGAAAACAGTTCTGGCGTAACTTTGTTCACTCTAATATCAGTACATTGTGCAGATAATAAAACAGCAACTAATAATGTATAAATAGAGTCATGGTCCAGAGGGATAGGTGTTTCTGGATAGAGCTTTTGCAGCTCCTTACTGACATAAATAAATCTTTCTTCTTTATTCAAATCTTATTTCTTCTTTAATTTACTTAGTATACTTGTTTAATGTTTGATGGAAGAATCAAAAAAATTATAGATTTCCTAAAAGAAAAGCTTACTGAAGAGACAGAGTCATCTAGAGCAATGCTAAAGACCTACTCGGACTATGTAAAAGGTGAAGCAGCGGAGGACGATCTTGAAAAAGCTAATAAACAATTAAATGAGATTTTAAAAGATCTCAGTTTAGGATTAATGGCTGTCATTCCTTTTGCACCTTTGACAATCCCTATGATCGCAAAATTTGCTAAGAAACATAACATTGATCTGCTTCCAGAGTGGTTTAAGGATTCTCTAAAGTAACTAACCCTTCAGCCTGTTAGTAGAGGTAAAGAAAAGGTAGATGCCTGATAATGAACTTATTAAGGCTAGAATTGAAAAAATCTTTAAGAAAATATTCCCGATATTATCTCGCTCATTCCAATCCATTATATGTATTCCCCACATAAAATCCCAAATTCGCCATTGATTAGACCTAACTGCAACAATTTCTTTTGAAAAGGGATCAACATATACATTAATTTCTTTACTATCTTCAGAAATTGCCTCAATTTTGTACAAAGGCAAAGAACGGCCTCTATACTCTGCACCAGATTCTTCTTCAGTTATTTCAACGACTGATTTTGGAGTTAAATAAGTTTTTTCTGCTACAAGAATTAAGGCTTGCTGAGCTTCGATTTTAATCTCTTTTGCAGTCTCTATAATTTCTTTGGGTTTTAAGTATTGACTACCTCTAACATCTTCAATTTTGTTAAAGGAAAAATAGATGCCTGATATGGTCCACAGTAAGAGTTGAGCTGAAATAGCTAAACTCAGATACTTATGTATCTTTCTTGGGGACCTTATCAAGATTTTATTTCTATATAGCTTTTTGGAGTTTTGAAGCAATGATCTCTTCAGCATCTGACATTATTCGGTCAATCAGATCTTTGACTGTAGGTATATCACTCACTAGTCCAGCCACCATTCCACAAGACCATGCACCTGCCTCAGGTTCACCATCAATCATCACCTTAGGATAAACGCCAGCAACTTCATCAATGATATCTTCAAATTTTAATTCATCTCCAAGTGCCTTTTCTTTTGCCATCAAACTTTCTACAGCTGGATTATTTAAAACTCTTTCGGTATTTGTTAAAGACCTCATAATTAATCTAGTATCTAATTCACTTGCATTCACGATAGCCTCTTTGACATTTTGATGCACTGGCGCGTCTTGCGTAGCAATAAAACGAGTACCCATATTCATGCCCTCAGCACCTAGAGCCATAGCCGCTACCAAGCTTCTTGCATCTGCCATTCCACCAGAAGCAACAAAAGGAATATCTAGTTCATCAGCAGCTCTTGGAAGAAGAATAAAATTAGGAATATCATCTTCACCAGGGTGACCACCGCACTCAAAGCCATCTACTGATACAGCATCACAACCAATATCTTGTGCTTTAATCGAGTGTCTTACAGAAGTACATTTATGGATTACTTTTATTCCAGCATCTTTCATTGCTGGCATATAAACTGCCGGATTTCTTCCTGCTGTCTCTACTACTTTTACACCATTATTAATGATAACTTCAATGAGCCCAGGATAGTCTGGAGGTGTCATAGAAGGTAAAAAGGTTAGATTTACACCAAAAGGTTTATCGGTTAATGCTTGGCATTTTTTGATCTCAGCATCTAATTTTTCAGGAGTTCCCTGAGTGAGACCTGTAATTATTCCAAGACCACCTGCGTTTGATACGGCAGCTGCCAGTTCTGCAAAACCAACAAAATGCATTCCACCTTGGATGATGGGATGTTCTATTCCAAAAAGTTCAGTTATTTGTGTTTTCATTTCT
>CALJGK010000042.1 GCA_938075195.1 uncultured SAR86 cluster bacterium | reverse complement strand
CGTCCCACATTCAATTTAACACGAGGGGAATTGAATTCGTGGATTATTATTACCCTCTACAGGAGGTGATCACTATTAGTATTTATTATAGAAGAGGAACAACAGGAGTATCCTTCTGACACGGGTTACCCCCGGTTCCGGCTAACAGTTTTAACGGTTAGTTGAAAAGTAGTTGAGATACGCTTTTCGGAATCCCTGCTTTCGAGTGGGGATTTTTTTTAGCTACGAGCTCCTTCACTATCGAATATTCTTAGATAAGATAATTGTTCTACATCAGAAGTATTATTGACTTTTATATAGTCACCTTCTTCAGCTAAGACAATATCCCCAGCAGAGATAACAAGTTCAGCCTTGTGTTCTATACCGAAACTTGGGTTAGTTCCATGTCCGCCTTCATGATTAGAATATTCAATCACTTCCATTTGCCCAGTACCTGTAAGGAATACATAGACAACTTCTGACTCAACTAGTCTGTGTCCGCCAGTAGATTCACCTGCTTGTATAACAGTCTTTCCTGCAACAAGTTTTCTTAAGAGATCATTAGTCCATGCAGAATATGCATCACTAGATTTAGAAAGATTATCTCCAACTGAGTAGTTTTCGTATTTTTTTGCCATATTATTTTAATTAAAAATTTATTTTAACATTAGTTCGTCTTTACTGTTTGGTATCTTACATAATAAGATCTTTTAATGGGAGAGATAAAATGAAAGTAAGAAAATTTTGGGGTTGGGGATATGAGGATGAACTCCTCTCAGAAGAAGAAGAAAATAGTATTGATAAAAGAATAGCTAGTACTTTTCAACTTGATTCTGTTGAAAGAATTGATATTCCAAAAGTTAATGATATTGAATTATCGAAATCTAAACTTATACCACCCAAAGGATTAGAAGACATTCTCTCTGATGATAAACTCGAAAGATTGAACCATACTTATGGTAAGTCTTTTCCAGATTCTGCCAGATCTATTCTGGGTAAGTTTCCATTTCCTCCAGATTTTGTTGCTTTTCCTAAGTCTGAAGATGACATCTCAAATATTTTAGACTGGGCTTCATTAAATGATGTGGCTGTGATTCCCTACGGAGGAGGTTCTAGCGTTTGTGGAGGGGTCGAAACAGATGTAGGGGAAGACTTTAAGGGTGTTATTTCCTTAGATATGAAAAACCTTGATCAAATCATAGAGATAGATAAAGAAAGCAGGACTGCTCTCATCCAAGGTGGAATATTTGGTCCTGACCTAGAGTCAAAATTAAAAGAGCACGAATTAACTATGAGACATTACCCTCAAAGCTTTGAGTTTTCTACGCTAGGAGGATGGATAGCTACAAGATCTGGAGGCCACTATGCGACCTTGTATACTCATATTGATGATTTTGTTGAGTCTTTGACTATGATAACGCCTTCAGGCTCATTTGAAACAAGACGTTTGCCTGGTTCTGGAGCTGGTCCTAGCCCCGATAGATTTGCTATTGGATCAGAGGGAATAATGGGGATTATTACATCAGCCTCGATGCGACTTCAGGATAGACCCACATTCAGAGCATCATCAACAGTTGAATTTGAAGATTATCAAGATGCCTTGAATACATTAAGACAAATCAGCCAATCAGGACTATTTCCAGCAAATTGTCGACTTTTGGACTCTAGTGAGGCTCTTTTAAATGGAGCAGGTGATGGTTCTAGGCATTTATTGATTCTCTCTTTTGAGTCTGCAGATCATGATAAGTCGCATGCTCTAGAAAGGGCTTTGGAGATAGCTGCAGAAAACAAAGGGCTATATGAGGATCCTCAAACACAATCTAAAGATGCACACAGGTCAGGTTCATCTGGAAATTGGCGTAGTAGTTTTATTAAGGCGCCTTATCTTAGAGAAAGTTTTACTAGAAGAGGGATTATTCAAGATACTTTTGAAACTGCCATCACCTGGGATAAAAGTTTTGAGTTTATAAAAGATGTTAAAGAAGAAACGGCAAGGATCATTAAGAGGATAACAGGAAAATCGTCTTTAGTTACGTGTCGTATTACTCATAGTTATCCAGATGGCTTAGCTCCTTATTTTACTTTTGGTGCTTATGCGACTCCTGAGACCATGATAGATATTTGGAAAGAGATTAAATTAGCTACTAATGAATTGTGCAATTCTAAAGGCGGTACTGTTACTCATCATCATGCAGTAGGAAGGGACCATAGGCCAAATGGTTATGATAAACAACGCCCAGAATTGTTTAATAGAGTATTAGTCTCCGCTAAATCAACTCTAGATCCTAAAGGTATAATGAACCCAGGAGTGCTTATTGATCCTAAAGATAAAACGATCAAAAATTGGATGACCTAAAAGTGGGAAATTTTTTTTAATTACGGCATAATTAACTACAAAATAGAGAGGGCATATGTCAAAACAAGCTACTTTTACAGAAATGTTAAACGGAACTGCTGAAGATTACGAAATTATCGGGAGAGAAGGTTCAGAGCATGCAACCCATCTTCCAGATAGGATTCTGGAGCATCTCGCGATTTTAAAAGGGGATCATGGCGGGTTTGCTGTTGATCGTTTTACACATTGTTTACAAACAGCTACTAGAGCATACAAGGATGGTAAGGATGAAGAGTATATTGTCTGCGCTCTTCTCCATGATATAGGCGATACGATTGCCTCTGCAAACCATGCTGATCTGGCAGCTACCATGCTTCAACCTTTTGTATCTGAAGAAAACTATTGGATTGTTAAACACCATGGAATTTTTCAGGGTTATTACTTCTTTGATTATCTCGGTTTAGATAAAAATATGAGAGATGAGTATAGAGACAGTCCTTATTGGCATGCTTGTGCTGAATTCTGTGCCAAATATGATCAAAATTCTTTCGATCCTAATTATGAAAATATGGACATAGAGGAATTTATACCCATGGTAAGAAATGTTTTTGCTAAGCCTAAGAATTCAATCTATAAAAAAAGAGATTACGCTTAAATAACATCATTCTATGGAAAGAATTGAGTCCTTAATAAAGGAGCTTACTCTTGAAGAGAAAGTTTCTATACTTTCTGGTTCCTCTGCTTGGCACACAACTGCCATCCCTAGACTAAACATCCCTAGAGTCAAAATGACTGATGGCCCTATAGGTGCCAGAGGAGACTCTGTTTCTGGAGCTACATCTGCATGCTTTCCTAGTGCTTCTTGTCTTTCTTCTTCTTGGGATTCTGAGAATGTTGAAAGTATTGCTAGGGCAATAGGTATTGAGGCTAAGAGCAAAGACGCTGACGTGCTTCTCGGCCCAACTATCAATCTTCATAGGCATCCTTTGGGCGGAAGACATTTTGAATGTTATTCTGAAGATCCTATGCTTACGGGTGAACTTGCTAGTAGCTATGTCAAAGGTGTTCAGTCAGTGGGTGTATCGGCCTGTCTAAAACATTTCATAGGAAATGATACTGAATATCAAAGGCATTTTGTGAGTTCTAATATAGATGAACGAACACTCAGAGAGCTTTATCTTTTACCTTTCGAGATGGGTGTGAAAGCAGGTTCTTTATCTGTTATGTCGGCATATAATCAACTCAATAACATTTATTGCTCTTCACACGAAGAATTATTAACCACAATCTTGAAAGAAGAATGGAATTTTCCAGGTTATGTTGTGAGTGACTGGGGGGCTGCTCAAGATACCATAGGCAATGCTAATGGAGGACTAGATTGTGAGATGCCTGGTCCAGCCAGAAGTTGGGGTGAAAATTTAGTTAAAGCGGTCACTAATGGAAAAGTTAATGAAGAGCTAATTGATGACAAGGTCAGAAGAATTCTTAGAGTTGCAGAATTTACCGGTAGGTTAGATAACCCAATAGAAAGACCAGAAGAAAGTAATGACTTAGAGGAAGATAGATTACTTATAAGAAAGGCCGGTTCGGAAGGCATGGTCTTACTTAAAAATGAAAAGGTTTTACCCTTCAATAAGCAGAATATTAAAAAACTTGCAGTGATTGGCCCAAATGCACTGAAAGGACAATATTTAGGTGGAGGTAGCGCATCACTCAATCCACATTATGTAGTACATCCACTTGAAGGTATTCAGTCAGCTTTAGGCGATGATGTAGAAATTAATTATGCCAAAGGTTGTCATACCTATAAATTCCTTCCTGCTATACCGACCAATCTCTTTAAAGGGAGTGAAGGTTTTAAAGTTGAATTTTACAATGGACAAGAATTTGAAGGTTCTCCAATTGAAACAAAAGTTTTAAAAGGAAACAAGTTTTGGGCAATGGGTGGGTTCGGTTTAGATATAGTTGCACAATCTAAACGACCTTCATTAAGTGTTAGATTTACTGCAGAATTACAACCTGAATTCTCTGGTGAGTATGATTTTGAGATTTTTAGTATTGGACCTTCTAGGCTATCTATCAACAGTGAGAGGCTAATAGATAACTGGACATCACAAGAACCGGGTGAAGCTTTCTTTGGTATGGGATCAGCTCCTAAAAGAGAAAAAATAAATTTTGAAGAAGGGCAATCTTATCATCTAGAAGTTGAATATAAATGGGAAGGAAGATTCCCTGCTGTTCAAATTGGTATGCAGGCACCTGACCAGTTAGATTTAATGCAAGAAGCATCAAATTTAGCTCAAGAATCAGATGCAGTGATCCTTGTTGTCGGTACTAATTCAGATTGGGAAACTGAAGGTAATGATAGATCTTCATTAGAATTACCGCTTAACCAGAATGAACTTATCCAAAAAGTGTGCAGCCTTAATAAAAATACAGTAGTTGTTCTTAATACTGGCTCTCCATGTGAAATGCCTTGGGTTGATGATGCAAATTCAATATTACAATGCTGGTTTCCTGGACAAGAATTTGGCAACTCGTTAGCTGATATTTTATTTGGAAAAACTAACCCTTCAGGTAAATTGCCTACAACTTTCCCTAAAACCTTGCCGGATACTCCAGCATACTCATCCTATCCCGGAAAAGATCTACAGATGGATTATGAAGAAGGTTTGTATATTGGTTACAGATGGTACGACAAAGAAAATATTGAACCATTATTCCCTTTTGGACATGGTCTTTCGTATACCTCGTTTGAATATTCTAATCTAAGAGCAATTCCCCCTAAGGGAGAATCATCTGTTGCTGCATTTGAATTGGATATAAAAAATTCCGGTGATATAGAAGGTAAAGAAATCATTCAGTGTTATATAGGCGTTTCTAATTCTCAAATAGATAGGCCCATAAAGGAATTAAAGAAATTTGAGAAAATTCATCTTAATCCGGGCGAATCAAAGAAAATCAAGTTTGAGTTAACAGAAAGAGATTTATCCTTTTGGAATATTGAGACCCATTCTTGGCAGATAGAACCTGCAGAATATGTTTTCGAAGTTGGTGCTTCAGCGACAGATATAAGAGAGCAGACCACAGTCTGGCTAGGTTAATTAGACCTTCTTAGGGGCTCCTTTCTCTTCTACTTCTTGATCATGATACTTTTTAGTTTCTACCATTTCTGGTATTAACTTATCCAGCTGATCTAATGTCCACATATCATCTGTTGTAAAAGACTGAATAATTGCAGGCTGCTGCATAATGCCTAAAATGCCACCTTGTGAGTGAATGATTTGAGAAGTAATCTCGCTCGCTTCTTCCGCACAAAGCCAAGCCACAACAGGAGCTATTTGTCCTGGACCTTGAGTCCAATCATTTTCATCATATTTTCTTCCTGCAGCCTCCATGAGATCAATAGTTAATCGCGTGGCCGCTCCAGGAGAGATTGTATTCACAGTGCATTTATATTTTGCAACTTCTAATGCTAAAGATCTTGTAAAACCAGCTATACCTTCTTTGGCAGCGCCGTAATTCACTTGTCCAAAATTTCCAAATAAACCAGATACAGAAGACATATTAATGATGCGACAACCTAAAACATTATTATCTCTGATATGCCTCACCAAAGGTCTTGTACAGTTGTAGTGTCCTTTTAGGTGAACTTCCATGATCACATCCCAATCAGATTCTTCCATGTTATACAAAGTTCTATCCCTCAATACACCAGCATTATTGATTAGTATGTCCGCACGTCCAAATGCATCTATTGCGGTGTTAAATATATTTTGTCCACCTTCAACTGTGCCTACTGAATCATAGTTAGCAGCTGCATCTGAACCTATAGCTTTTATTTCCTCAACTACTTGATCAGCGACTTTTCCTTCTCCACTTCCATCCCTGTCACCTCCTAAGTCATTAACAATGATCCTTGCACCTTCAGATGCCAAATATAAACAAATTTCTCTGCCGATACCTCTTCCTGCACCGGTAACTATTGCAACTTTATCTTTTAATCTTTTCATATAACTCTCCTCTGAATATTCTACTTTTATTTAATTTAAATACAGATATTTATTTCTCCTTTTTTAGGTATTTATTTAACCCCTTTTGATGTATAAATGAAATTGAGATCTAGGGAGAATCTCTCATTATGGAAGAAAAAAGTATAAGAGTTCAAATGGCATCTAACCGGACTATATGGACATATGGTTTTGGCGCTATAGGCGTAGGCATTAAGAATAACCTATTAGGGACATGGTTGTTAATTTACTACAATCAAGTACTGGGTCTTGATGCTATCCTTGTATCGCTTGCCATAGCTATAGCTTTAGTTGTTGATGCAGTCTCTGATCCTTTTGTCGGCGTCTGGTCAGACAGAGTGCGCTCTAGGTGGGGCAGAAGGCATCCTTTTATGTATGCCTCAATCATTCCTTTTTCATTGTGCTACTACTTAATTCTTCAAGATCCAGGAGAGATTTCAGACTCTTCCATGTTCACAAGATTATTGGTGCTGATGATTCTCATGAGAATATCTATGACCTTTTATGAGGTGCCTAGAGGAGCATTAGCTCCAGAGCTTACTAAAGATTACGATCAAAGAAATAAGATATCCGGAGTTGGAATGGCACTCGGCTGGATAGGCGGTGCAGGGATATCTTTTATACATATGCAATATTTTCTTGGTGACAGTTATTTTAATGCTTCGGGCTACCAACTACTCGCCTTTTGGGGCGGTCTTGGAATATTTGTTAGTACGGCTATCACAACAATAGGAACCCATCATCATATTCCTGATTTACATGTCCCTCCTGAAAGAGCCTTCCATGTCCCAACTTTCTTGAAAGAAGCAAAAGAAACTTTATCAAATAGGTCATGGTTAGTTCTATTCGGGGCTGGTTGTATATATTCTTTACTCGTAGGGGTGGATACCGGTGCAGTTACCTATTACTCAGCTTACCTCTGGCAATGGGAACCTCAAGATATTGCTTCCTATTCTCTTTGGCAGGTTGCGTCTGTTATTACTCTAGCGCTGCTTGCTCCCTGGATAGCGATAGGTAAAAGTAAGAGAAATATTGCTGTTGGTATTTTCTTGACTACGATTGTTATAGGGCCACTTCCTGTTGTTTTAAGATTGCTTGAACCATATCTAGGTTTATCGTTATTTCCTGTGAATGGATCGGATGCTTTATGGTGGTTACTTCTTGTACATAGTTGTCTCCTTGTGAGCTTAGGGTCTTTAGGATTCATATTTATAGGATCAATGGCGATGGAGATCGTTGAAGATGTCGAGAACACTACAGGCCGAAGAGAGGAAGGTTTACTTGGAACAGTTAATGCATTCATACAGAAACTAGTCGGGGCCGGAGGAGTTCTTATTGCCGGACTGATAGTTTCCTGGTCCGGTTTTGATAATCCAGAGGCGACTCAAGAGATGCTAACTGGTGAGATTATTAATAGATTTGCTGCTGTCCATGTCGTTATTGGATTTTGCTTACCAATTGTTTCAACTCTTCTGGTCTTAAAGTTTAATATTGACAGGAAAGATCATCTAACCAATGTAAACGATTTAGGTTACGTCGAGAAGGACTGATGTTCTTCTTTCCAATCTCTGATGATAATGACACTGGCTCTCGGCCAATTGTCTGCTATGTATTAATTGCAATTTGTTGTTTTATATTCCTCTGGCAGAGTACATTGCCCACTAACCTCAATCAAACTGCAATTTATAATTTTGGCGTTACACCCGCCTCTCTCTTAGGAGGCCAGCAAGGATATATACATCCATATTTAACCATTTTTTCTTCTATGTTTATGCATGGCGGCTGGATGCATTTAATCGGAAATATGGTTTTTTTATGGATATTTGGAGACAATATTGAAGATAGCATGGGTCATAAGAAATTCTTAATCTTTTACTTCTTATGCGGGGTATTTGCTGCTCTTTTACAATCGGGAATTAATCCACAATCAGATATACCCATGATTGGTGCAAGCGGAGCAATAGCAGGAATTCTAGGTGCTTATCTGTTGCTTCACCCGAAAGCTAATGTCAACGTACTACTATGGCTTTTTATCTTCATCACAGTAATTAAAGTTCCTGCCTTCATAGTTTTATCTGTTTGGATCGTAAGTCAATTTTTTAGCGCATCTTTTGCTTCAACAGGAGGAGTGGCTTACTTTGCTCATATCGGAGGTTTTATAGCAGGTGGTTTATTAATCTATTTCTTCAAGTATCCTCACATATCACTATTTCAACAGGGCAACTCACAATCTTTTGAATCAAGTAATTTTTCTATAAATGACTTATTGAATTCAAAAAAAGACAGAGATTTCATGCAAGAATTTATCGACACAGCCAATAAAAAAGATAAAAATTAATATATGCGCTATATCTATGGTTTGTTCGGAACAATCTTTATTATTTTTGGCATTTATACAGCTGGTATCTATTTAGATCTTTATGGAAAACTTGAGGGACCAGGAGATTCTGTTGATTCAGAACTTCCTAGATCCTTAGTATTACAAAAATCAGTTGCTCAGGAATCATTTAATAAAGAGAAGCAGATTCTGTTTGGAGATACTCATGTTCATACTACTTATTCCACAGATGCATTCTTGTGGAGTTTGCCTATTCTAAATGGAGAAGGGCCTCATCCAATTTCAGATGCTTGTGACTTTGCAAGATTTTGTGCCAATCTAGACTTTTGGGTATCTACAGATCATGCGGAAGCATTAACTCCTAGGAAATGGAATTCTATTAAAGATGCGATCAGGCAATGTAATAGACCGGCAGATCCGCAGGATCCAGATCTTGTAGCATTTCTTGGTTTCGAGTGGACACAAGTGGGTTCTGTTGCCGAAGACCATTATGGACATAAGAATGTAATGTTTAGAGATATTGAAGAAAATAAGGTACCTAAAAGACCCATAGGAGCAGGTGGCATAGCTACAAGCGGCATGAGAGGAACTTTGCCAAAACAATCTAAGCAATTAAGACCAGTTGCTTTACTCGACTTTGAAAATAGACACAGATATTTTAACTTTATAGCCTTTTCAGATGAACTTGGAAACTCTCAAGTTTGTCCAGAAGGCATTCCATCGAGTCAGTTGAGTGATGATTGTTATGAATTTGCTGACACGCCCAAAGACTTATTTACTAAGCTTAGAGATTTAAATTATCCAGCAATAGTTATTCCTCACGGTAACACTTGGGGCTTTTATACACCTCCTGCTTCTAGTTTAGATAAACAACTTATCTCTGAGTTCAATGATGACAATTTACAAATATTATTTGAAGTAATGTCTGGTCATGGTAATTCAGAAGAATATAGACCTTGGAGGGCATTAATAAAGGACAATCAAGGTGAACTTTCTTGCCCTAAACCCAGAAGGGATTATTTACCAAGTTGTTGGAGGGCGGGACAGATAATTGAGGAACGTTGTATTGATAATGGATTTTCTGAAAGTGAATGCTCCATAAGGGCAGAAGAGGCTAGGCAAAATTATTCTGCCATGGGAGTTGCAGGCCATCTCACAGTTCCAGGAGCAAAGATAGAAGACTGGTTAGATTCAGGTCAATGTAGAGATTGTTTTATCCCATCATTTAATTATCGACCAGCAGGGTCTGCCCAGTACGGTCTTGCAATATCTAACTTTGATCAGAATAAGCCTATCCGTTTTAATTTTGGATTCATTGCTTCAAGTGATAACCATAGGGCTAGACCGGGCACAGGATATAAGGAGATAAATAGATTTGTCACAACAGAAGCCAATGGCCCTAGTCACGAGTACATTGGAGATATTCTCTATCCCGTTGAACAACCCACAGATAGATCGATTGATTTAAGAGAACAGCCTTTGTTGGGTCTTAGAACAGGATTTGGTTCTTTTGAAGCAGAAAGGGAGGCTTCTTTTTTTACGACTGGTGGCTTAGCTGCAGTTCATTCAAGTGGAAGAGACAGAAACTCTATTTGGGAAGGTTTAAGAAATAAAGAAACATATGGAACAAGCGGGGATAGGATTTTACTTTGGTTTGATCTAGTGCAGGGTAAAACGATCTCTCCTATGGGAAGCACGGTAACTCAAACATCTAATCCAGTATTTAGAATTAAAGCAGTAGGCGCATTTGAACAAAAACCAGGTTGTCCTGATTATTCAGCAACAAATATTACGCAAGAGCATCTAGAGCGCATATGCAAAAATGAATGTTATAACCCTTCTGATAGAAGAAAAAATATTTCTAAGATAGAAGTTGTAAAAATTACTCCACAGATAACTCAAAATGAGCCTCTGGAAAGCTTAATCAAAGACACTTGGAAGACTTTTGAATGCAAACCTAGCCAAGAGGGATGCGAGGTTGAATTCTTTGACCCAGAATTTGAGTCTGAAGGCAGAGACTCGATTTACTATGTCAGAGCTATTCAAGAACCTTCGCCGGTTATCAATGGAGGAAACTTAAGATGCTCCTATGATGAGAATGGTGAGTGTATAAAAGTTAATATCTGTTATGGTGATTCTAGAACAGATAAAGATGATGACTGTTTGTCTCTCTCCGAGGAGAGAGCATGGTCTTCACCAATTTATATTAATTTTTCGCAAATTTAAGAAATAAAGGCGGTCATGGAAGAGTTACAACAAGAAAAAAAAATAGATCTTAAGACAAAATTCTTTTATGGATTTGGATCCATTTCTTTTGGTATTAAAAATAATGGATTCAGTTATTTTGTTTTATTTGTCTATAGTTCTGTCTTAGGTTTACCTGCCTGGATGGCCGGTCTTGCTCTAAACCTAGTTTTGATTGTAGATGCAATTACAGATCCTTTAGTGGGATATTATTCTGATAGAACTCGATCAAGATGGGGAAGAAGACATCCTTTTATGTATGCGGCCGCATTACCTGTAGCTATCACTTATTATTTCTTATGGACTCCACCTGAATCCCTGACTGATTGGGAGTTGTTTAGTTACCTTTTGGTTTGTGCAATTATCATTAGAGTTTTTATCACCTTTTATGAAGTACCTTCTATTTCATTAGGTCCAGAGTTAACAGATAGTTATGTTGAAAGAACTTCCTTAATGTCTTTTAGATATTTTTTTGGTTGGTTTGGCGGCTTAACTACCTATAATCTTGTTTGGTTTTGGTTTGGTCCCTCGAATGTTACAGAGAACTTTTCAGATGGACGATTCAACCCTGAGGCTTGGTCAGAATATGGTCTTGTAGCAGCTATTCTTATCTTTATCGGCATCATAGTAACAAGTGTTGGTACCCATAAACATATTCCAAGTCTAATAGAGCCTCCTGAGAGAAAGAATATGACCTTTTCCAAAACCATTAAGGAAGTTAAGGAAACTTTATTAGCCAATCGCTCTTACATGTTTTTATTCTTTTCAGGACTATTAGCTGCATTGGCTGGAGGAATAGAGGCAGCTTTTGCGATTTATTTCGATAGTTATTTTTGGGGATTGAATCTTGATGAAATGCTCACAAGAGGATTGTGTTTATATCTTGCACCAATAATTGCTATATTTGCTGCTCCTATTTTTACCGATAGATTTGGCAAGAAAAAGACGGTTATGTCTATCTGGTCTTTCCAGATTATATTTGCTGCTCTTCCTTTTGCATTGAGATATGTAGACCTTACATTTGGCACATCTTTATTTCCTGAAAACGGTAGTCCTTATCTTTTGCCTGTTCTGTGTGTGCATGTGGTGATTAATGTTGCTGCTGCAATTATTGTTTTTGCGACTTTGGCCTCGATGCTTATGGATCTAGTTGAAGATATACAACTAAAAACTGGCAGAAGAGAGGAAGGAATTCTTTTTTCAGCTAGAAGCTTTGCAGATAAAGCTGTCAGTGGGTTCGGTTTAACTTTTGCAGGTATCATCTTATCTTTGATTTCTTTTCCTGAAAGCTCAGTAATTCGAAATGAACTTAATGGTATTGTACCTAACGAAGTTTTAGCAAATTTAGCTTTATGGTACGTACCTATTTGTATAATTGCATTCGGTGCAGCACTCTCTTTGGTTTCTGGTTATACACTTACTAGAGATGAGCACGAAGAGAATGCAGCAAACCCAGATACAAAGGTTTGGAAAGATTAAAAACCGATGCTTTTAAAGTCTCTTTTTCATTCCCCTATAGGAGATATCGGTTTACTTGCAGATGAAGAGAATATTTTATCTTTATCTTTCACCAATCAAACCTTTGAAGGCTTAGAAACTAAAAAAAGCGATGAGAGGTTTAAAGAATTAAGTCTCCAGCTTAACCAATACTTTTTTGAAGGACTTAAGGTTTTTAATCTTCAATATAAGCTTTCATCTTCAGACTTCAGCATGAGAGTCTATCAAGAGATGAAGAAAATAAAATACGGTAAGACTTTATCTTACTCAGCTATAGCTAAAAAAATTGGAAGGCATAAGGCCTTTAGAGCGGTAGGAACTTCGTGTGGTAAAAACCCACTTCCAATACTTATTCCATGTCATCGAGTCCTAGCAAAAAATGGGCTTGGCGGTTTTACAGGTGGTCTAGATATTAAAAAATTTCTCTTAATGCTAGAAAGAAACTAAAATGCGCTTATGAGTGCATGTACATCTATAGAATCAAAACTTAAAACAGCCCTAGAACCTTCTCACCTTGAAGTAATTGATGAGAGCTATCTTCATAATGTTGAGCCAGGCAGAGAGTCTCACGTTAGGATTGTTGCCATATCTAAATCCTTTGAAGGTCTCAATTTAGTTAAAAGACATCAGCTTATTTATTCACAAATTCAAGAAGAGATCTCTGGACCTATCCATGCAATATCTCTACATACTTTTACCGAAGAAGAATGGAAGGAAAAAAATCAACAGGCTGAACCATCTCCGGATTGTCTAGGTGGTAGCAAAAAAGATCAGTAACCAGAGCTTATGACTGATAATCATGTCATTACCTTTTACTCTATAGAACAAATAGAGGATCACGAAAAACTAGCAAGAGTCGTTGAAAGATTTTGTGTAAAAAATAAAATTGTAGGAACTTTTTTCTCTACGCCGCAGGGTGTCAACACCACTTTATCAGGACCTAAACAATCTTTAATAAATCTCATTTCTTTGTTGGAAGATAAAACTAAACTAAAGCTAAAAGATCAAACTTGGTCCATATCGTCCTCTGTTCCCTTCAAAAGATTAAAAATAAAATGCAGAGACAGGCTTCTTCCTTTGGAAGGTAAGTTTGATCCCGTCTTATCAAGAGGGACTCATGTTGATCCGTCTGAGTGGAATAAGCTAATTTTAGATCCAGAAACAGTTGTCCTTGATGTTAGGAATGATTATGAAACAAAGATAGGTAGTTTCAAAAATTCAACTATACCAAACATGAAAAATTTTACTGATTTCCCTGCATTTGTTGAAAGTAATCTCTCAAGCTTAAAAGAAAAAAAAATAGCAATGTTTTGTACTGGTGGTATTAGGTGTGAGATAGCTTCATCTTTTATGCTACAAGAGGGCTTTGGACAGGTTTATCAGCTCGATGGTGGAGTGCTTGGTTACCTTAAGGAGGTTGATAAAGAAGAGAATCTTTGGAAAGGTGAATGTTTTGTCTTTGATGAACGAGTTACAGTTAATGAAAACTTAGAAAGAGGGGAGTATTTCCAATGTTTTGGCTGCAGAAGACCATTATCTAAGATAGATTTGCAATCCAAACACTATGTCAAAGGAGTCTCATGTCACTTATGCTATCTTTCATCCTCTGATGAAGATAAAGAAAGATTTGCACAAAGACAAAAGCAAATCGATCTTGCTGAGGCAAGAGGTCACGAACATATGGGCATGAATGCAAAACAAAATAAACAATAAGAATGTCTAAAATTATTTCTGAATATATTACTCACCATCCTAAGTCTATTTTATTGATATTTTTCACGATTTTACTTTTTTCTATTTTCAATCTAAATAAATTCAAGCTAGATGCTTCTTCTGATTCTTTGGTTTTAGAAAGCGATGATGATTTAAAATATTATCGAGAGGTCAATGCTGACTATTCTTCTTCAGATTTCTTGATAATAATTTTTGATCCAAAGAAGGATCTATTCTCGCAAGAGGCTATTACTCAAGTCAGAGAAATGGTTGATGCCTTTGCGGTAATAGAAGGCGTTGAATCAGTTTTAAGTTACCTAGATGCTCCATTACTTTTTAGCCCCAAGATGGGCATGAGTGAATTAGCAGATAATCTTCGGACCATCGAAGATCAAGACACGGATAAAGATCTAGCCAGGCTAGAATTTAAAAACAGTCCTCTTTATACAGAATTGCTTACAGATAAAGAGGCTAACTACACTGCTA
Source organism: uncultured SAR86 cluster bacterium (assembly GCA_938075195.1). Classification (GTDB taxonomy): domain Bacteria; phylum Pseudomonadota; class Gammaproteobacteria; order Magnimaribacterales; family Magnimaribacteraceae; genus Magnimaribacter. The sequence goes on along the minus strand of CALJGK010000042.1, from coordinate 29,054 downwards.
TGCAGCTAATATTGAGTGGTGATGATGTATATGAAGAGGCAATTAATAAAAGGTACTCAATCTTAGAAATAGTCAATTCAAATAATTACAATCCATCTATTCATGATCTCATGCTAGAACAGATTAATGATGAGATAAAACAACTTAATTCAGAATCATCGGTTGCAAGAGATAGATTAATAGAGACAACCAGAATGATCATGAAAGGCTATGAGGAGTATGGTCAGCTTTATTTAGGTGGAACCGCAATGATAGCTTCGGACATGATTGGTTTCATAGAGAGTGATCTAAAGTATTTTGCTATAGGTGTGCTCATAATGTTCATCATAACCCTGAGTGTAATCTTTAAAAAATTAAGATGGGTAACAATGCCCTTAGTCTCAAGTGCTCTTATTGCCCTAGTAGTAATAGGTTTCTTGGGTTGGATGGATTGGAGAGTGACGGTAGTCTCATCTAATTTTATTTCACTTTTATTAATAATTTCAATTTCTTTGGCTATTCATTTAATTGTCAGGTATCAAGAACTGTATGAGCTTGATCCTTCTATGGACAAAACAGATTTAGTCACTTTGACCATAGAGCAAATGCTTAAACCATGTTTTTATACTGCATTAACAACAATCATTGCTTTTGCCTCTTTGAGTGTAAGTGAAATAAAACCTGTCATAGATTTCGGTAAGATGATGGTGGCTGGAATATTCTTTGCTTTTATTTTTTCTTTTACACTGGTTCCTGTAGCGATGCTTCTGTTTACTTCTGATAAAGGAAAAGAATCTAAAGATTTCAGTAAAGGAATAACATTAGTCTTTTCTTCTTTTACTCAAAGATATGGAAATATAGTTATCTTGATTTCTGTAATTCTTTTTAGCTTCTCTTTATATGGAATAAGTAAATTAACCGTAGAAAATAGATTTATTGATTACTTCAAGCCTACTACCGAGATTTATAAAGGTATGGAGTTACTTGATACGAAGTTAGGAGGTACGGCCCCTCTAGACATAGTTATCAATGCTCCAAAAAATTGGGAAATTTCTGATGAGGAAGATTTTGATAATGATTTCGAATTCGATGACGACTTTGGATCAGATGAAGATGTTGCTGAAAATGGTTATTGGTGGAATACCATATCTCTAGATAGACTTGAGGAAATACATGACTATATTGATTCTTTGCCAGAAATTGGAAAAGTACTCTCTGTAGCAAGTGGCATAAAGGTCGCAAGAGAACTCAAAGATGGTGAGGCGTTATCTGAGCTAGATTTAGCACTAGTTAAGACTATGCTTCCAGATGATATTAAAGATAATCTTCTAAGTTCTTATATAAGCGAAGATGAAAATCAAGTCAGAATATCTGCTAGGGTTATAGAATCTGCGGAGGGCTTAAATAGGAATCAATTATTATCAGAAATCTCTAGTACCTTAGAGTCCGAATTTCAATTGGAATCCGATCAATTTAGGCTGACTGGCCTTGCAGTTCTCTATAATAATATGCTGCAAAGCTTATTTGATTCTCAAATCGGAACTATAGTCATAGTGTTTAGCATTATCTTCATCATGTTTTTAATTCTGTTTAGATCTTTGTACTTGTCAATTATTGGAATAATTCCAAATTTACTTGCAGCAAGTATAGTGCTGGGGTCGATGGGGCTCTTTTCTGTTCCTTTAGACATCATGACAATTACTGTAGCAGCTATCAGTGTAGGGATGGCAGTGGATAACACCATTCATTACATTCATAGGTTTAAGAAAGAGTTTAGTCGCTCAAATAATTATCAAATATCCATGCAAAATAGTCATAAAACTATCGGAAGGGCTATGTTTTATACCTCTTTGACAATTATCTTAGGGTTCCTGGTGTTTGCTACTTCAAACTTTAATCCAAGTGTGTATTTTGGATTTTTTGTATCACTCGCAATGGTTATGGCATTATTAGGTGCGTTAACATTACTACCACAACTGATTCTTACATTTAAGCCGTTGGGTAAAGAAAAATTATAGGAGAAAAATATGGGACCTTTAAATGGATTGAAGATTGTAGAAATGGCAGGTATTGGTCCTGGCCCTTTTTGCGGAATGATTTTAGCCGATCTCGGTGCTGAAGTTATAAGAGTGGATAGGGCTTCGGCAGCAGGTACAGGATCCAGGGAAGAGCCGGCAAACAGAGGCAAGAAGTCCATAGCTGTAGATCTTAAATCTGAAGAGGGTGTAGAAGTCGTTTTAAAGCTTATAGAGAGTGCTGATGCTGTTTTTGAAGGGTTCAGACCAGGTGTGATGGAAAGATTGGGTCTCGGACCTGATGTTTGTCAAAAGAGAAATGAAAAGATAGTTTATGGCAGGATGACGGGGTGGGGTCAGACAGGTCCTTTGGCAAATGCAGCTGGTCATGATATCAACTATATCTCTATATCAGGTGCTCTTGCCGCTATAGGAAGAACAGATTCACCTCCAGTTCCGCCACTAAATCTCATAGGAGATTTTGGAGGAGGAGGAATGCTTTTGGCATTAGGAGTTGTTGCTGCTTTATTGGAAACAAAAACTTCAGGTAAGGGCCAAGTTATAGATGCCGCCATGACTGATGGCTCTTCTCTTCTTATGACAATGATGTACTCCATGCACCAATCAGGATTTTGGAATTTAGAAAGACAGACAAATTTGCTCGATGGTGCGGCACATTTCTACGATACGTATGAATGTAAAGATGGAAAGTTTGTATCTATAGGGTCAATTGAACCTCAGTTCTATGCACTGCTTTGTGAAAAAGCAGGTCTATCGCAGGATGATTTTGGAGATCAAATGAAGAGAGATACTTGGAATGAAAAAAAAGAACTGATAAAGAAAGTTTTTATAACTAAAACTAGAGATGAATGGTGTGAACTCATGGAAGGAACAGATGTATGTTTTGCTCCTGTTTTAGATATGAGTGAAGCACCAAAACATCCACATAATGTTGCAAGAAAAACTTTTATAGAGCTTGAAGGTATAACTCAGCCCGCACCTGCACCAAGATTTGATAGAACCATAAATGAGATTACTTTGCCGCCTGCGTTGGCGGGAGAACATTCCAAAGAAATATTGGAAACACTTGGTCTCAATGAAGAAGAGATGAATAGTCTCATGGCTTCAGGTTCGGTAGTTTGAAAGGACTGATTTTATTAACTGGAAGAGATTGTCATTTATGTGCGCAAGCTCGATCTCTACTGTCTGAATTTATCCATGATGATATTACTTTTGACGAGGTTGATATTTATGCCAAGAGAATATACCTCGATAAATACTGGGATAAAATTCCCGTACTTCTTCTTGAAGAAAGAGAGCTGCTTTGGCCATTCGATGCAGAAGTAATTAAAGATTTTCTAGACTGAAATATCAAAAAAATCAAGTGAATTCATATAGATAGATGAATAGACTAATTCTTTGCTCTCATTTCTAAGTCCAGCAATCGTATTAGCTATATGTGCAAGATATTTTGGTTCATTCCTCGTAGAATTATCTAGCTGCATGTCTCTTGGGAGCAGATAAGGGGAATCCGTTTCTATCATTAACCTTTCAAGTGGAATAAGTGGAATTAGCTCTTTTAGGTGTGTGCCTCTTCTTTCGTCACAGACCCAGCCTGTTATTCCTATATAAAAACCCATATCAAGATATTTCATTAAAGCTTCTCTACTACCCGTAAAGCAGTGGACTACACTTTTAGGCATTTGTTTTATGTAAGCAGAGGTAATTTCTACAAACTTTTCATGAGCATCCCTCTCATGTAAAAATAAAGGAATGTTTTCTTCAATGGATAATTCTAAGTGTGCCTCAAAACTTAATTGCTGTTGTTCGGGAGTAGAAAAATTTCTGTTAAAGTCCAACCCTGTTTCGCCTATACATTTCACTGGCTCTTTCTTAAGCAGAGCTTTTATTTCTGAAAACATTTCAGGACTATATTCTTTTGCATTATGAGGATGAATGCCAGCAGTTGAAATACACATTTCAGGAAATCTCTCTGCCATTTCTGCGGCTTGAATTGAGTCTTCTAAGCAACTTCCTGTAATAGACATTCTCTTAACGCCAATTTCTTTTGCTTCAAATAACACTTCTTTAAGATCACTCTCAAAAGACTTATGTGTTAAGTTTGCTCCAATATCAAAAAATTGTTCTTGAATGTATGACATGATGATGTCTATTATAAAGGAGTAATTTTCTTAAGGGGGAGATATGAGCGGACCATATAAAGGCATAAGAGTTCTTGAATTGACTTCAACTGTCTCAGGACCATATGCAGGGATGATGTTGGCCGATCAGGGGGCTGATGTCATAAAAATTGAACCACCTGGAATAGGAGACCTGGCTAGATTCATGGGAACTATTAAAGATGGTATGGGGGCAATGTTCTCAACTCTGAACAGAAACAAAAAATGCATATGTTTAGATTTCAAAAACGATGAAGATCTAGAAGTTTTCAAAAAATTAGTTTCTACCGCTGATGTTTTAATTGAGAATTATCGCCCTGGAATTGTTAAAAAACTTGGCATTGATTACGAGTCTTTAAAACAAATAAAACCGGATCTTATTTACTGTTCTATATCAGGCTATGGTCAGTCAGGACCCTATAAAGAAAAGAAGGTTTATGATCCATTAATTCAAGGCACAGTAGGCATTCCAAATGCTCAAAGTAGCAATTCTCCTGAACTAATAAGAACTATAATTTACGATAAGGTTACTGGTATGACTAGCGCGCAAGCAATATCTGCTGCTTTATTTCAAAGAGAGAGAGGTGAAGGAGGTCAATATCTTCCAATTTCAATGCTGGAATCAGCTCTTTATTACAATTGGCCAGACGTTATGATGAATCATACATTCGAGGAAGGAGGGTTGAATGTGGGAGAGCTTGCTGACCTATTTGAAGTATATGAAACAAAAGATGGTGGAGCGGTATTAATTTTAATTGCCAATGATGAAATCTTTTCTAAATTTTGTACATTATTTGATTTAGATCTGCATACAAAAGAGAAGTTTAATAATCTTGTTTCTCGAATTATCCATAAACAAGAGTTAACAGAGATAATCAATAAAATTACAATTCAATTTTCTAGCACTGAACTCGTTAACAAGATGGATCAGGAAGAAATATCAGCATCAATTTGCAATGAGCTCAGTGCCGTTCATCAAGATCCTCAGGTAGTTCAACAAGATTCTATTAAGCTGATAGATCATCCTGAATTAGGAAAAATGAGAATGCCTAAACCGCCTGCCACTCTCAAAGGTCAGAGCGATTTCCCTAGATTTTTGGCACCTATTTTAGGACATGATAATAAAGAAGTTCTAAATTCCATGGGTATAGATAATGATATAATCGGCCGTATGGAAGAGCGAGAAAAGCAAAATAGGGAATTAATCGCCAGCTTAACCCTAGCCGCTCAGGAATGAATATGATTAAAAATCTTTTCTATTTAACCTTAACTATTCTAATAGCCACTTGCCTAGTTATTTTTCAAGAAACAATGAGCAATATGACATGGTTGATTTCAGTAGATATGCCAGTGACTTTTGCTGTCTTTTTGGGATCGTATTTTGGTAATTTAGTGTTGATGAATGGAGGTGGTGCAGTGCCTATGGTCGCTCTAATAGCGATAGGTATGTTGGCTGCTTTCTTGATAGCAAAAATATTATTAATCTGGGTTAATCTATCTAAGCCTCTAGCTTATGGATTGGCAGGTGCTGCTGCTCTTTTGGCTATAGTCTTATTGATGCCTCTAGCATTTTATAATTTAGATGTTCTAGCGGGTGGAAGATCAATTATAGGTAAAATTATACTAACCCTGTATGGTTTTTTAAGCGGATATTTCTTTGGCATAACTTTAGAAAAAAGAGGACATAATGATCAAACAACTTAAGATTTTCTTCATAGTAATTGTTTCCATATCATATTTAAGTGCTGAAGAAGTAATTTATCGTTATGAGAGCATAGCGGAAAATTTAAGTCATCCATGGGCAATAGCCGTTATAGACGATAATAATATTCTATTCACAGAACTCTCAGGCTCATTAAGAATTATAGAAGAGGGTATCTTGAATCCACAACCAATCACTGGTGTTCCTGAAGTACTATTTGCAGGTCAAGGCGGTTTGTCGGGACTAATACTTGATCCTAACTTTGCATCCAACAGTATGCTTTATATATCCTTTTCTTCACCAGATAAAGGCAAGAAGACAAATACTTTAGAAGTGGTAAGCGCTAAACTTGTCTCCGGGAGTCTTGCAGAAGTAAAAACAATATTTAAGGCTTCTCCATCAAGAAAAACAGCTGCTCATTATGGAGCTAGAATGGCTTTTTTAGATGATGGCACTTTATTAATTACATCTGGAGATGGATTCAATTACAGAGAGAAGGCGCAATACCTAGACAATCACTTTGGAAAAATAATCAGAATAAACACCGACGGAAGTATTCCAGACGATAATCCTTTTTTAAGTGACAAGAATGCAAAGCCCGAGATTTGGTCATATGGACATAGAAACTTACAGGGGATTGCAGTTGTTAATGGAGTGGTTTTTGAGAATGAACATGGTCCAATGGGAGGAGATGAACTGAATATTGTTCTCCCTTCAAAGAACTATGGCTGGCCAGCAATCACCTATGGAAAAGATTATAGTGGTGCAACTATTTCACCTTTTACTGAAAAGGAAGGTATGGAACAACCTATTAAATATTGGGTGCCTTCTATCGCACCATCAGGTATGGCTTTTTATCAAGGAACTCTTTTTCCAGATTGGAACAATAGTCTCTTTATTTCGGCTTTAGTACCTGGTGATGTAAGAAGACTAGAGCTTTCTGGTTCCAAAATAATTAATGAAGAAATTCTATTTTCAGATCTGGGTCGAATAAGAGACATTGCAACTTCCCCAGATGGCAGTCTTATTTTGGCAACTGATGGACCAAATGGAAAATTAGTTAGAGTAATAAATAAATAATTTTAGGAGAAAAATTATGTGGGCAAGAGTTATTTCCGGAATTATTGGTGTCTTTATGATGTTTAGTGCTTTTAACTGGCTATTAGACCCGTCTGGAGCTGCAGCAGGCCTTTCTATGTCTTTACTTGAAGGCAAGGGTGGCAATACCCAAATTGGTGATTTTACTTCTTTCTTCTTTACTGCAGGTTTAATGGCAATCATTGGTGCCTATAGAAATGAACATATTTGGCTATATGCAACAATTTCACTTTTAGGTTCAGCTGCTATTTTTAGAATTTCTGCAGGATTATTTCATGGTACTGAATTTTTAACTGATGCTATCATTTCTGAGATCATATCTTCAGTGTTGCTTTTAGCGAGCGTTCAAAAGATCAAATCAAATACCTAATTTTAATTCTATTCCCGAAGAGAATGGATATTCCAGATTTCTTACAGATACGCTGTCCAGAGAATGTAAGATAATGTTTATGATGCTCAAGTAACAGAAGCTTCGAGCATAGGTGGGGGTAGCAAATAGCAAAACTTAGATTGCCACAGTGTTATCGATAGTGATTTTTTTAGTGTGTGTGATAAAGTCACGCTAAATTTAAATAGGAATAATTATGAAATTTAAAGGGACTGAATCTTATATCTCAACGGATGACCTAAGTATGGCAGTAAATGCGGCCATAGAATTGGAAAAACCACTCCTTATAAAAGGTGAACCTGGAACAGGAAAAACTATGTTAGCGGAGCAGGTAGCCGAATCTCTTGAAATGCCTCTAATTGAGTGGCACATCAAATCTACTACAAAAGCACGCCAAGGGCTTTACGAATACGATGCTGTAACAAGATTAAGGGATTCTCAATTAGGAGATGAAAGGGTAAAAGACATCGCAAACTATATCCAAAAAGGAAAAATGTGGGAAGCTTTCACTTCAGATGAAAGGGCAGTGCTTCTCGTTGATGAAATAGATAAAGCTGATATTGAATTTCCTAATGATTTATTACAAGAGATCGATCGTATGGAATTCTATGTCTATGAAACTAAACAGACAATCAAGGCGATAAAAAGACCATTAGTCATCATTACTAGTAATAATGAGAAAGAATTGCCTGACGCTTTTTTAAGAAGATGTTTTTTCCATTATATAAACTTTCCTGATAGAGCCACTATGGAAGAAATTGTGAAAGTCCATCATCCTAAGGTTAAGAAAAAATTAGTTAAAGAAGCTCTAGAAATTTTCTTCGATATAAGAAAAGTACCTGGAATGAAGAAAAAACCCTCTACATCAGAACTAATTGATTGGCTGAAGTTATTAATGGCAGACGATATCCCTGATGAAATTTTTAAGAACAGAGATCCTTCACAGGCTATACCACCTCTTTATGGAGCTTTAGTAAAAAATGAACAGGATGTACATTTACTTGAGAGACTTGCTTTTATGGCAAGAAGAGAAGGGAACTAGAATTAATAAATGTTTATATCCCTTTTTAATACATTAAGAGCTACAGGAGTTCCATGTTCCTTAAGAGAACTTCTGGATTTAATTGCTGCAGTTGATAAAAAGCTTGCCTTTGCCAATATGGAAGAATTTTATTTCTTGAGTAGGGCAATTTTAGTTAAAGACGAAAAGCATTATGATAAGTTTGACAGAGCTTTTGATATTTATTTCAAGGGTATAGAAAGTCTTGATGATATTCTTGAAATGCTTATACCTGATGAATGGCTAAAGGCTGAGTTCGAAAAACATCTTACAGAAGAAGAGTTAAAAGAAATCCAAACTCTAGGAGGTTTGGAGAAGTTGCTGGAAGCATTTAAGAAAAAATTAGAAGAGCAGGAAGAAAGACATGAAGGTGGCAGTAAGCAAATAGGCACTGGTGGAACTTCTCCATTTGGTAATTCTGGAGATAATCCAGAAGGGATACGAGTTGGAGGAGAAGGCGGAAAGGGTAAAGCTGCCAAGATTTGGGAAGCTAGAGATTTTAAAAATTTAGATGATGATGTTGAATTAGGCACTAGGAATATGAAGGTTGCCTTGAGACGACTCAGAAAGCTCATCAGAGATAGTGCCAATGAAGAGTTCGATCTAGATGGAACAATATCTTCAACAGCAAAAAAGGCAGGGATGTTGGATGTCAAATTTCGTCCTGAAAAGAGAAATGCTGTTAACGTGATAGTTTTATTTGATGTAGGTGGATCAATGGATCCACATATCAAAATTTGTGAAGAATTATTTTCTGCAGCAAAAACAGAATTTAAGAACTTAGAGTACTTTTATTTCCATAACTTTATCTACGAAACAGTCTGGAAGGATAATAGACGTAGACAAAATGAAAGAGTCTATACCGAAGATATAATTCATAAATATTCAGGTGATTACAAAATAATTTTTGTAGGAGATGCAACAATGGCTCCATATGAAATCACTAATCCAGGAGGGAGTATCGAGCACTGGAACGAAGAAGCAGGTGCTCTCTGGATGAAACGAATGGTAGGACTTTATGACAAACTTGTCTGGCTAAACCCCGTCCCTGAAGAACACTGGGAGTATAGCGCTTCAGTGGAACTTACAAGAAGTCTTGTTGAAGACAATATGTTTCCTCTTACCATACGTGGTTTGGAAGAAAGCATGGCTTTTCTTAGTAAGTAATTCATGAAGGCACTTTCAATCACTAACCTTAAAAAGGAATATGCGGGTGGACTACAAGCTTTAAAAGGTATTGATTTAGAGGTTGAAGAGGGAGATTTCTTTGCATTGCTTGGTCCAAATGGAGCAGGAAAATCAACTACGATTGGCGTAATCAGCTCTCTTGTTACTAAGACTTCAGGACAAGTTAAAATCTTAGATATCGACATTGATGAAAATCACTCTCTTGCAAAAAAGAAATTAGGTGTGGTGGGTCAAGAGGTTAATTTCAATCAATTTGAAAAAGTTGGTGATATTGTCAGGAATCAGGCCGGTTATTATGGATTAAGCTTTAAAGAATCTCGAGAGAATGCCAAATATTACATGAAGAAACTTGATATTTGGGACAAGAGAAATGAACAAGCTAGAAAGCTCTCAGGTGGAATGAAAAGAAGAGTAATGGTTGCAAAGGCCTTGGTTAACAATCCTGATTTACTCATTTTAGATGAGCCAACTGCAGGAGTAGATATTGAATTAAGAAGATCTTTATGGGATTTCCTAACAGAGATTAATAACAAGGGTACAACTATTATTCTTACAACACATTACTTAGAAGAAGCTGAAAGATTATGCAGAAATATAGCAATTATAGATGCAGGAGAAATAGTCGAAAATACCAGCATGCAAGAATTACTTACCCGTTTGGAGGTTGAAACTTTTATTTTTGATCTTGGCAAGCCGTTATCTGTTTTACCGGAAATTAATAATTTTGAAATGTTTCTTGAAAATCCAACCAGGTTAAAAGTTACATTAAAAAAAGATCAAGATTTAAATTCTGTATTTGAAGTTTTTTCAGATCTTGGACTAGAGATCTCTAGCATGAGAAACGAAACAGGCAGGCTCGAAGAGTTGTTTCTTGGACTCGTCGAATCTACTCTTAAGGATACCGAAGTATGACTCCTATTGAACAATATAGAGCTCTGCTGACTATCCTATATAAAGAGATACATAGATTCATGAGGATATGGACTCAAACTTTAATCCCTCCAGCAATAATGATCATGCTCTATTTTGTTATCTTTGGCACATTGATAGGAAAAAGAATTGGAGAAATGGGTGGATTTGATTACATGCAATTTATGATCCCCGGTTTGATAATGATGTCAGTGATAAGTAATTCTTATTCAAATGTCGTATCTTCATTCTTTGGTCAAAAATTTGCACGTAGCATTGAGGAACTACTTATAACCCCATTACCGCACTATTTAATATTACTCGGATGGGTCTTAGGTGGAGTTGCAAGAGGATTGCTCGTTGGGGCAATAGTTACTTTTGTTTCCTTATGGTTTTATGATCTTTCTGTAGATAATTGGCCATTAAGCATTTTGGTAGTCGTATCGACTTCGATTCTATTTTCGTTAGGCGGTTTTTTAAATGCTTTATTTGCTGAATCCTTTGATGATATATCCATTGTCCCGACATTCATCATGCAGCCTCTGATATATCTTGGGGGAGTGTTTTATTCCATACAGCTTTTACCTTCTATCTGGCAAACTGTATCGCTGGCAAATCCTATACTTTATATGATTAATGCATTTAGATTTTCTATTTTGGGTGCATCTGATTTAGATGCTCTTGGATTCTCAATTAACTTTGCTCTATTTATGATCTTTGGTTTTATTTTATTATTAGCATCAATTTGTCTTTGGTTTCTTCATAAAGGAAAGGGCATAAGATCCTAAGCATGAAGGATATTCATCTAGGAAAAGACAGCGCGATCCCCAATAGACATGATCCCTCTGTTCTATCAGCATTAAGTAGATTAGATTCTAGAAAAAAATCAGGTCTAGAAGAATATTCAACAATTCTAAACGGAAGAGATTTTTGGACTTCTTATGAAGTTTCTTGGCTTAATGAAAAAGGTATTCCTCAGAATAAGATTCTTAATATTTCATATAGCAGTGATTCTAAATTTTTTGTTGAGTCAAAGTCTTTAAAGCTTTATCTGTATTCTTTGAATAATGAAAAATTTGATTGCGTAAAGGCAATTCAAGACTTGATTAAGAAAGATTTGGAGGAAGCCTTAAAGACAGAAGTTGAAGTTGAGCTTACTCAACATCCTAGAGATATTGAAGGTGAATGGTTTTCCTTAGATCACTTAGATATTGATCATATAGATTCTCATCCAAATTCATTAGTAATTGAACCTGATGATCAGGAAAAAATAGTTGAAAATATATCAAGCAGTCTTTTTAGAAGCTTATGTCCGGTCACTGCGCAGCCTGACTGGGCTACTATTTATATTTCCTATGAAGGTAATGGCATTAATCATAAAACCTTATTGAGATATCTGCTGTCGTATAGAAATCATCAAGGATTTCATGAAGAGTGTGTTGAAAGAATTTTTATAGATATCACCAAAAGATGTCGGTTAGATAAACTTTCAGTGAGGGCAAATTTTTTGAGACGGGGTGGCATAGAAATTAATCCTGTTAGAACAACTCCCGGATATCCAATTCATATCTCTAGAGAGATAAGACAGTAAAATAAAATGCAAAAGTAATCGGATGGCTTTGTATTAGGGTAATTAAGTGTAAAAAAATATGATGAATAGCTCAGAAGAAAGAATAAATGAATTGGAGTCTAAGGTTTTATTTCAAGAAGATACAATTGAGAGATTAAGCGGAGAATTGAGAAAGCAACAAATAGAAATATTAGAGCTGAAAGAAAAGTTAGATTTGATAATTCAATCATTAGACAGTCAAGATAATGGCGATAGTAAAGACGAAAGGCCTCCTCATTATTGAGTAATTGTATCGATATATCCAAGATCAATTAAAAACCCATTATAATGCTCGCTGTTAAGATGGAGAGATGGCAGAGTGGTCGAATGCGCACGCTTGGAAAGCGTGTAAGGTGTCAAAGCCTTCGAGGGTTCGAATCCCTCTCTCTCCGCCATTGATAAGAAAGTAATGAATACAAATATAGATTTAGGCTGGGAAGAGTGGGTGAATTTACCCTCTATCAATCTTCCCTATATCAAAGCCAAGGTTGATACTGGAGCACAAACTTCCGTATTACACGCCAAGCACATTGAAGTTTTTAAGGTACAGAAAAAGAAATTTGTTCGATTTGAAATTTCCCCTTTACCAGAAAGGCCTAGGTTTACAGTATCTTGTTCGGCTCCATTAATTGGTAGAAGGAAAGTCACTAGCTCGAACGGTGAATCTGAAAAAAGATACTTTATTAAAACCGATATCGAGATTTCGGGTCATACATGGCAGATCGAGATTTCTTTGACGGATAGAATGTCTATGCAGTACAGGATGTTGCTAGGTAGAAGCTCAATTGGTCCGGACATGACTGTCTATGCAACAGAAAGTTTTCTTAACGGGCAGCCTCAATCAAAAAATCCTTATGCAACCAGAAAAAAAAGAACTTTAAAATCTAGAAGAGCTCTTAGAATTGCGCTTCTAACAAGAGAGCCAAATAATTACACTTCAAAGAGAATTATGATCGCCGGCCAACAACGTGGCCACCAAGTAGAACCTATTAATCCAACGCGATGTTACTTGGATGTAGATACAGCAAATCCAGAAATTTTCTATGACTCTAGTCCATTACCTAAATATGACGTTGTTATACCTAGAATTGGTGCTTCTATTACATCTTATGGTTTGGCAGTTACAAGGCAATTTAAATTGACAGGAGCATTACCGCTTAATGATCCGCAGGCTATAGCTAATTCAAGAGATAAATTACAAGCTCATCAGCAACTCGCATCTGCAAACATCAACATGCCGATAACGGGTTTTGCATCATCTCCAAAAGATACTAATGGAGTTATCAATACAGTCGGAACCATGCCTTTAGTCATTAAGCTTTTAGAATCTTCTCAGGGCAAAGGGGTCATTTTAGCTGAAACAAAAAAAGCAGCTGAGACTGTCATCAATGCCTTTAGAGGACTGCAAGCCAATTTCTTAGTTCAAGAATATATAGCAGAGTCAAAAGGAGAGGACTTAAGATGCCTAGTTATCGATGGAAAGGTGATCGGATCTATTCTAAGGTCAAATAAAGAAAATGATTTTAGATCTAATCTTCATCAGGGAGGTGTCGCTCAAAGTACCTCAATTACTGCAAAAGAAAGAGGTATTGCGATCAGAGCGGCTAAAGCCATTGGATTATCTGTTGCAGGAGTTGATATACTTAGAAGTAACAGAGGACCTCTAGTTTTAGAGGTCAATAGTTCGCCGGGCATACAAGGAATAGAAAAAACACTAGAAATGGATATAGCTGGTCAAATAATTTCATTTTGTGAAAAAAAATTAGGGATAATTTCTAACTAAGGAGAAAAATATGAATAGTCTTAAAAATAAAACATTGTTTGTTTCAGGAGCCAGTCGAGGCATTGGATTGGCAATAGCCAAGAGGGCTGCAAAAGACGGTGCTAATGTAATATTAGCCGCAAAAACTGCCGAACCTCATCCAAAACTTCCAGGCACTATTTATACTGCCGCAGAGGAAATAGAGGAGGTGGGAGGTAAGGCTTTACCTGTAGTTTGCGATATAAGAGATGAAGAAAATGTTAGAAATGCTGTTAATAAGGGCTTAGATCACTTCGGAGCAATTGATATCTGTATTAATAATGCTTCAGCAATTCAATTAACCGGAACCCTTCAAACTGATATGAAAAGGTATGATTTGATGAATCAAATAAATGCCAGAGGAACTTTCTTGGTGAGCAAGGTTTGTTTACCTCACTTAATTAAGTCTGATAATCCACACATCTTAAATTTATCTCCTCCTTTAGATATGGATCCGAAATGGTTCGGTCCACACGTTGCTTATACTATGGCAAAGTTTGGAATGAGTCTCTGTGTGCTGGGAATGGCAGAAGAATTTAAAGAAGAAGGCGTGGCTGTGAATGCTCTATGGCCAAGAACTGCTGTGGCTACTGCCGCTATTAAAAATGCGCTGGGCGGAGATAGTATAATGAATATTTCTAGATCTCCTGAAATAATGGCCGATGCTGCACATGTAATCCTTACTAAAAATTCTAGAGAATTTACAGGTAATTTTTGTATCGATGATAATCTCTTGGCTGATAATGGAGTGACTGATTTTTCTCAATATGCTGAAGTGCCATTTGCTGAGTTAGCTCCAGACTTTTTTGTACCAGATTATGTTGAAGCTCCTGAAGCTGCAAAAAATAGTTAATGTATAAAATTGGTATATTTTTTTCTTCGCTTGCACTCTCTCTCTCATCAGCACCAGAAGAAAAAAATATTGCAGATTGCACTCTTATCTCAGAGGACGATTCTAGATTGATTTGTTTTGATAGCTTTTTTAAAGAAGATACTTCAATGATTCTGGTTAACAAAGAGGATATAGCAATCTTCGAAGAAAAAAATTCTTTAGAACCTGAAGAAATTAATACAGAGAAAACTAAAATCATATTAAAAACCGAAAGAACAATTATTGATGAGAATTTAATTTTAAATGGTATTAGATTATCAGCAGGGGACTTCATCTTTGAATTAAATGATAAATCATTGTGGAGAAGTATTGAGAACCTTAGAAAAAAAGACATACCTAATCTCGGCGATGGAGTAGAACTAAAACCAGGAATTCTCGGATCCATGTTTCTGAAGATAAAAGGTAAGAAGAACAAAATAAGAGTTAAGAAAATAAGAAATTAATGAAAAAAATACTAGAAACAAGAGTCTTTCAATCTGAAGCTAGTTCGGTTTGGGAAATAATCAGTGATATTTCAAGAAGTGATTGGGTTCCAGGCGTAGAAAGTATCAAGCTTGATGGAAATAAGAGAATATTCAAAATGACAGGTTTAGGTAATTTAGTAGAGGAGATAATCGACTGTGATGATTCGAAAATGAAACTCACTTATTCTGCCATAGAAACTATGGCGCCCATTGCCCATCATTTAGCAATTATTCAACTCTATGAAGATGGCAACAATACTATATTTGAGTGGAGTACTGAAATAGACCCCCCAAATTTTGCAGATGCTATCCGCCAAGGTATGGTTGCTTCTTTAGACCAGCTTGAACAAATTCTTATAAAAACTTAAAAATAATAGTTTTTCTTCCCAAAATTTGCTGTTAAGGTAAATAAATATTCATAAATTACTGGGGAGGGTTTATGTTAGTACTAAGCAGAAAAGCGGAAGAATCAATGTTCATCGGCGATGATATCAAGATAACAGTGCTTGATATTAGGGGAGGTCAGGTAAGGATAGGTATAACGGCTCCTCAAGAAGTTAAAATCCATAGAGAAGAAATATACGATCGTATTGCTAACGAAGAATAATTAGCTTCTTTCCGAAGTTCGGTAATTAAGAGTTATAATCCTTTCTGATGGGGCTGTAGCTCATTTGGATAGAGTGTCTGGCTACGAACTAGAAGGTAGCAGGTTCGAATCCTGCCAGCCCCGCCATAAAATTAAGAAAACGTTTTTATATTAAATAAAGGATTAGTGAATGAATGCAATAGAAAAATGGCATGACATAATGAAAGGGGATTCTTCAGAAGCCCCGGGCAAATTAGATGACTTGCTCCATGACGATGTAGTCTTCTATTCTCCAGTTGTTTACACGCCACAAAGAGGCAAAGAGATAACAAAGCTATATTTGTCTGCAGCATCGGGTGTATTTAGTGCTGAAAAAAAAGGTAAAGAAGAAAAGAAAGAGTCTAAATTCAAATACATCAAAGAAGTTGTAAACGGAAATCATGCTTGTTTAGAGTTTGAGACAGAAATGAACGGCGTTTATGTGAATGGGATAGACTTAATTACGTGGGATGAGAACGATAAGATAATAGAATTTAAGGTTCTTGTAAGACCTTTACAGGCAGTAAATACGCTTCATCAACAGATGGGGCAGATGTTAGATAAGCTCAAATAATACATAATGAGCAAAACGCTTATTGCTTATACCATTCATCTTTTCACCGTTTCTGGTGTTTTCTTAAGTTTTCTTGCTCTAAACGCAGCCGTCAATGGCAACATTACATTTGTCTTTATATTTTTGGCATTAGCCTTATTTGTGGATGGGGTTGATGGGACTTTAGCTAGATGGGCTGATGTTAAGTTATACACTCCTAAAATAAATGGAGAGGTTCTCGATAACATCATAGACTTCTTGAATTATGTATTTGTTCCTGCTTTTGTCTTATATACCCTAGATTTTATTAGTGATGATTTTAAATTAATTTCAATTTTTATTATTCTTTCTTCTTCTTGCTACACTTTTGCTAACAATGACTTAAAAACAAAAGACTATTACTTTTCAGGATTTCCGGCTTTATGGAATATAGTTTTATTTTATTTTTATTTAGTCCAAACTAGCCAAGAAGTTAACTTGGTAGTGATCATATTGTTAACAATCGCAACATTCATTCCTTTTAAATTTACTCACCCTATGAGAGTGATAGAGCATAGAAAGTTAACAATCTTCTTTCTACTCGTTTGGATGATCACATCATCTATCATACTTTATCAAAGGCATTACGATCTTTATGCTTTAGACTTAAATTATTACATATGGTTGTCCTCTAATCTGTATTTTATATATACAACTCTTAAAAGAACATATGTCGAGAAAATTTAACTTATTTCAGGCATGTAATGGCAAAACACGTTACTAAAAAACTTCCCTTCTAGCGGATCTGGCCGGCCATGGATTAGTGTGGCGCTCTCGTAGAAAACGACTTCTCCAGGTTCTAGATATATTTTATGCACTTCTCCATCATGATCTTCTATCTCTAAAGGCCATTGATTGATTAAGTCCTGATCTATGTTGATTATAGTCCCAATTATATGAGTCTCTCTTCTGTCTTTATGTGAGGACAGAATAGCTCCATTTTGGTAAATCCTAATACCATAGACATAAGTAGGCAGGAGTTTTGTAGATGACCACTGTTCTAGGTCTTTTAGAAGGGATGCATGTATTTCATCTTTTAATAGATCGGGTAGATCGATAGTTTTGCTAGGAGTACTTTTCTTATCTATATTAGTAACAAAATCACCTGCAACTACCTCTGTTTTTGTTGAATTCTGATTGGCATGATAAAAATCTGTAATTTTTTTAAAAACCCTTTTATCGATCGTAGTCTTTATAAAACCTTTTTGCGTATATTTTGGAATAGATTTAAATGATTCCTGAAACTTTATTACATTTGATTGAATTCTTTTTTCTTTAGGACTTTCTTCGTTTAATTTTATTCTTTTTTGTTTTTCGGGAGAATAATTCAAAGCCTTTTCAATATCATTTTCATTAAAACCTTGCTTAAATAGTATGGAGTAGATGTCATCTAAATCACATCCTCTTGAAATATTTTCAAGGATCCAGTCTGACCATTCTTTGGAGAAAACACGTTGATTCATTTTGACTTAAATTTTTTTTCTTACTTTTACATAAGATATCAGAGAATAAAAAACTTGGTAAGTTTTAATCGAAATTAGATCATTTATCAGTCTTTGATTAGCTCATGAATCTTTCCTTAAGAACCTAATCTAATTTTTTGTGTTTTTATGTATAATGCAAGCCCATTAAGCGGGTATCGTATAATGGCTTATTACCTCAGCCTTCCAAGCTGATGATGTCGGTTCGATTCCGACTACCCGCTCCATCTTTTTGATGACTCTCTATGTTGAACTCACTCTTTTTAATCTTGCTCAGTTCACAGATTAAAACTTGCCATATTTAACATTATGATACTTGCTAGCTTGAGTGCAAAACTAGATTGTATGGATTCTTGATGTTTATTGTGGCGAATATACTAGGATTGTATTTGTTAGTTATTACCGTATTGTGGTGAACATTATCAGTTACACCAATTTGGTTTACATTGAAATTTCGGGGAATTGTGAACAAATGGAAAGAAGGCAGAGTAGCAAACTAATTACATAATTTGTTTCCACATCTCTATATCTTCAATCCTAAGATAACTATTGATCTGTTTGACTTTTTCCATTGTTTCAGACTCTTGAGGACTATAATGATGGCCAGGATAAAGAATAGTTTCATCAGGTAAAGCGGAGAGCTTTCTCAGGCTGTGAAACATATCTTCGGAATTTGAACCTGGCAAATCTACTCTTCCACACCCTTGTACAAATAAAGTATCTCCAGAAACTAAATTATTATTGACTTTAAAACACTGAGATCCAGGCGTATGACCAGGTGTGTGTAAGAACTCTATATCGTTCCCACCTATTTGAAGATGATCCCCAGAATCTACAATATTCATATCTATATCAGATATGCCAGTAACTTTTTTCATTCCCTCAGCTTCGTGTTTGTTTACGAATATTTTTACAGGTTCTTTTTCTAATATTTCCGCAACTCCCTCTATGGATTGTCCACCCATTCCACCACCAACATGGTCAGGGTGATAGTGAGTAACTAGAATTGAAGAAAGTTTTAAGTCTCTTTTATTGATATGCTCTAAAAGGCCATCTATATCCCAAGCTGGATCAATTAAGGTAACTTCTCTGGTGCTTTTTGAACCTATTAAGTAAACAAAATTTTCCATTGGGCCTACTAATATTTGTTCAATATATAAATCATCATTATTCATGAATTTACTCTTATTTAAATGTTGTTTCTAAAATTAACTTGTCTGCTTTGTATTGCATACCAGCCAAGTAATAGCATGGTATTGATACTATGCTGATTACTGAAAATATCACTAGCATTATAGTATAAGGCTCAGCAGAACCCGAAGATCTTAATAAATCAGCACAGAAGCCTCCGCCCAGTGATCCTATCGTAAGACCAATTAAGTTTAGAGTTAATATATAGAATGAAACAACAGTTGCTTTGATATTATCCGGAACTAATTCTTGGACAGTAGAGAAGGTTGGTCCGAAAAAGCACCCTAGCTGAAAGTACCCAATGACTATTCCTATCCAAAAGACCAACGAACCAGGCTCAACAAATCTATAGTAGATCCCTATTGGGAGAGTCAATAAGGCTAACCAAAACAAAAACATAGGCCTACCTTGACTGGTATTTTCTTGCCACCAATCACTAAGTATTCCTCCGATCAGGTTACCCGCAAGACCAGCAAAGACTCCTATCCATCCAACTAATTGTGCTATTTCTGATCTTTCAAATCCTCTTTCTTGCACTAACCATAATTGTTCGAAGCCTGATGCACCTAAAACGATATGGTAGAAGACACCAGCTAAAATCGTAAATCTTAAAGCTGAAGATGTTTTGAGGGCCAGAATAAGCGTGTTAATTATCTCTATTGTGCTTTCTTTTGAGACTGTTTTTTGTTTTTGCCCATCTGTATCACTTTTTCTTTTTCTGTCTTTAAAGAGCAGGGCGCATAATCCTAAGACTAATCCAATTGCTCCTAAAAGATAGAAGCAGTTTCTCCATCCCAAAGATTCCCCAAGATAACCTGCTATTAATAAACTGACACCTACACCAATTGGGACGCCCATATAGTAAAAACCTGCAGCAAACCCCATTCTTTTGGCTGGAAAAGAATCTGATAAGAGAGACATTGATGTAGGGGTTAGTATGGATTCACCCACTCCTATGAACATTCTTGGTAATGCCATGGTTACAAAGCCTTTAGCTGCTCCTGTTAAGGCAGTGAAAACACTCCATATCACCACTCCAAAGGCAATTAGCTTTGGTCTATTTACCATATCAGCAAGCACACCCATAAAGAGGCCAGCTATCGAATAAAATATAATGAAAGGGACCGTAGTCAGAAAACCATATTGAGTATCAGTTAAACCTAAATCTGGAACAATAAAATTAGAAAAACTAGCAATTAGTTGCCTGTCTACAAAATTAAGTAAATTAAGTAGTGTAAGGAAAAATAACAGTCTATATGCGTTCAATGAAATCTCCTTTAAACATTCATAATATAGCAATAGGAGATTAATATTAATTGAAATATATTCTAATTTACTGTTATAGTTAAGTAACACACCACAATAGAAAAATTGAAAAATACAAGGGACTGGTCAGACTCAGAAATAAGATCTTTAGCGAAAGGTGAATTCACGCACTACGCTTCTACAGGACAACATTACTATACTGATAAAGAGTGGTATGTTTGGTTTCTAGGAAATGCAACTCGTTATTCTATTTTTCAAACTTTTTTATGGAAATACGGTAGTGAAGAAATGGTGAGTTATACGGATCTCACTCAGACAGAAAAAATCGGTGCTCAAAGATTAAAAATTGATTCCATCAAAGCCACAATTAGGGAAGGCTTGAGCTTGGGTTATATTGAAGCCTTCAAATCTGAAAGCGATAAACGAGTCACTATGTACTCTTTTAATCAATCAATACTCCAAGAGGTAGGTGATTATTGCTTTATGATGAGGCGAAATCGAATGCTCGAATTGGCTGATTTTATAGGCCTTCATTCTACCGAAAACATTAATAAAGAACTTACCCAAGCCAGCATGAAGCAGGAGTGGTTTGTTCGAATAAATGAATTCATTGCATTATTTGCAACTTCAGTAAGGGCAATTTTTGGAAAAAACCAACTACCTATTGTTACCTCTACTCAAGATAGAGTAAATAAAAGGTAGTTTTATAGTCGTAATTTTTAGTTTCTATAATGATTGCGAAATTTATTGCTTAGTTTAATTTACACGCATCAGTGATGATCGTACTACAAGGATGTAGGGAGAAAGTGGGCTTAGCAAGATTTCACCCATCCCTTCCCAGGATATGAATCTAAAAATCTAAGCTCACATTTCTTTTGATTTATGTATTCTCGTTAAACATAGCTGTTCTTCCACCGTCCACAACAATGTCCTGGCAGCTTACAAAGCTTCCAGCCTCACTGGCCAGATAAAGAGCTGCTTCTGCAATATCAGATGCTAATCCCGATCTCTTAAGAGGCACTGCATTTGCTAGATTATTTTGTAATTTTTCCAACTTCCTATCATTTTCTTCTTTAGTCAATGTGTTGGAAACTCCGGATCCACCCCAAAAAATTGGAGTAGCTATCGCACCAGGAGAGATTGCATTTACTCTAATATTATCTTTGCCAAGTTCTACGCCAGACATTTTTGTAAAATGAGTTACGCCTGCTTTTAAAGCCGAATAAAGAGGATCACCTTGTCTGTATCTTATACCTGCAATACTAGAGTTGTTTATGATGCATCCACCTCCATTCTTCCTCATGGGCTCTATTGCATAACGAGTACCCAGTATTACACTTGCAAGAAGTAGATGAACTCCATAATCAATATCTTTTTGGGTAATTTTCTCTAGACCGGCACCTACAGGACCTCCAGCATTATTAAAGAGAATATCAAGTTTACCTAATGAGTCTGTTGTAAAGTTGATAGCCTTTTCTATATCTTCTTCTTTAGTTATATCCGACATGATATATGAAGCTTTTTCTCCTAATTCTGATGCAAGATTTGCGCCTTTCTCTTCAGATCTACCTGATATGACTACTCTTGCACCTTCCTTAATAAATAATCTTGCTGTTTCCGCTCCTATGCCACTTGTTCCACCGGTTATTAAGGCTACTTTATCTTTTAATCTATCCATTTAAATTATCTCCTTTCATACATTCATAAGTCTTGTTAATGAGCTCTAGGGACCTCCCATCAGCTGCAAAATTATTTTTCATATTGTTCATTACATAAGAAATTCCTACATTATTTACTGGATCTCCGAAACCACAAGATCCGCCCCAGCCAGAATGACCAAATGCAGATTCTGCGGGCCCGTATATCACTTTATGCATATTCATAATAAATCCAGAACCCCATCTAGTTACTACATCCAACACTAAGTCTCTATTTGTGATTCTTTCTGCGGTCATGGTTGCTATAGTTGAATCATTCAGTATCTTTAAAGTTACATCGTCTGTAACCACAAGACTATAGAGTTTTGCTATTGCCGAAGCACAGCCTTGACCGTTCGCAGAAGGTATTTCTGCTGCTCTCCATTCTCTACTATTTTGATGCTTTAATAGATTAGGACCACTGCCTGAAGCCATTTGTGCTTTATTAGGTTCTGTACTTACTTGGTTATTTTCCTTAGGGAAGGGGATCATTTCAGCAACTCTATCTTCTTCAGATTCCGGCAGACCTATATGAAAATCTATCTCATTAGGATCTCCAATCTCTTCTCTAAAATATTTACCTAAAGTCTTTCCAGTTACTCTGATTATAAGTTCAGATGTTAACCAGCCATACGTCATAGAATGATATCCAGATGCTGTTCCTGGTTCCCATATAGGTTTCATATTGGCCAATTCATTTGCCATAGTGCTTTGAGAATAATAATCTTCTGCATTATTTGCTTTTGAACCACATATTCCTGCTTGGTGAGAGAGGAGCATACCTACCGTAATATCTTCCTTACCATTACACCCAAACTCAGGCCAATACTTAGAAACTTTCTCTTCATAATCTATAAGACCTTTTTCAAATGCGTAAGCTATCGTAATTGCTGCTATTCCTTTGGTTGTAGACCAGACTGTAGCAAGAGTATTTCTATCCCATATCTCTGTTTCATCAAGATTTTTATATCCTCCCCAGATATCTACCAGAGGCAGACCATCTTTATATACCGAAAAGGAAGATCCAACTTCTCTATTTGATTCATGTAAGGATTTAAATAACTCCTTCACCTCTAAAAAATTATCTTCGCAAGTTCCCTTTATTTCCATTTTTTTCCTTATTTTGTAATTTAAAATTCAATTTAATCAATAACTTATACAATTTTAATAAAGTTGAATATCATTTCTTAATTGCTGCTCTTTTAAATCTGAAGTTATGATAATCATAAATCCAAATTTATTTAATTCAATCTGATTTTTGTTCAACTCTGCATTGAACGACAAATCTTGAAGAGGTTTGATTTCAGATGTTGTATTGATAATATGTTTTTTGTCATTAAGATTAAAAACACACAAGGCTTGGGATGATTTATATTCTCTAAGAAATACGAGAATATTTTTTTCATCACGAATGAAGACCTGATTCCCTTTAACTAAAGGCTCATTTTCCTTTCTAAATTCTATCAATTTTTTATAAAGATTTAAGACTGATCCATCATTATTCTCTTGTAGAGTTACAGATCTATCTTGTTGTTTGTTCTTCACAGGAAGCCAAGGTTGTCCTTCTGTAAAACCAGCATTATTTAATTGATGATCCCATGTCATTGGAGTTCTGCATCCATCTCTACCTTTATTTAATGGCCAAAAACGGATTCCCGGCGGATCCGTAAGTTCTTCAAACTCTAAATCTGTTTCAACCTGACCTAATTCTTCACCTTGATACAAGCAAGGCGTGCCTCTAAGAGAGAGAAGCAATGCTCCTGTAAGCTTAGCAAATTCTTCACTTTCATTTTGGTCCCATCTAGACAAATGTCTGGTTACATCATGGTTAGAAAAACTCCAACAAGGCCAGTTTCCATTATTTTCAGAATCATGAAATTCCTCTATTGTCTTTTTTATATGAGATGACGAAAAATTATTACCCAACAACTCGAAGCTATAAGCCATATGCAATCTTGACTCGCTAGTGTAATTTTTCATTATCTCAATAGCTCTATGTGAATCGCCAACTTCACCTACAGAAGTTTTTTCTGAGAAACTATCTAATAACATTCTGAATTTATTTAAAAATATTAAGTTTTCATCTTGGTTAATAGAAAAAATCTGATTTTGCATGTAATAGGGGTTTACAGGAGGCTGCTTAAACTCTATTGGACTTTGTGGGTTATTTCTTAATTGTTTATCATGGAAATAATAATTAACTGTATCTAGCCTGAACCCATCAACTCCTTTCTCTAGCCAAAATTTCACTACATCCAACAAGAAATCTTGAACTTCTTCGTTATGGAAGTTGAAGTCTGGTTGAGACGGAAGAAAGTTATGGAAATAATACTGACCGCGTTTAGGTTCCCATTCCCATGCTGAACCTCCAAAGACAGATAGCCAGTTATTCGGAGGTGAGCCGTCTGTATTTGGGTCAGCCCAAACATACCAATCTGATTTAGTAGAGCTTTTGTTTTTTTTGCTCTCTTGAAATGCCTCTAATTGGTCCGAGCTATGAGATAAGACCTGATCAATGATAACTTTAAGATTCTTATCATGGGCAGTGGAAATTAGAAAATCAAAGTCTTCCATGGTACCAAACAACGGATCTATAGATTTATAGTCACTTACGTCATAACCCATATCTTTCATAGGTGATGAAAAAATAGGAGATAGCCATATAGCATCCACACCTAAATCTGCAACATACTGAAGTTTTTTTGATATCCCACCTAAGTCACCGATGCCATTTCCGGAAGTATCTAGAAACGATCTTGGATAAATTTGATAGATTACAGCTTCTTTCCACCAATCATTCATGTTCTATTTTTGACTTTAGCCATTGCTTTAAATTAGATTCAAATGGTTTGATAACTTTATAGTTTTTCATATCGTCATCTAGATTCTGTATTGCCTTCAATAAATCTATTATTGACTGTTTATTATTTAATATTGAAGTTATGGGATCACTGTGAACTCGAACAGTAAATAGAACTGTCTTATGGTTATCTAGAAGTCTGATCGTTTGTCTTTCTACCCTTAAATAAAGACTTTCAGGTTCAATATTTTCTATTTCAACTAGGGACTTGCTACTAATTGGTTGGAAAAGTTTAGGGCTATCGAAGATAGACCAATTAAATCTTTCAAAAATTCTATTTGGTGGCAGATTTAAGAAAATCTTATTTACCCTTGAATCTATTTTTTGCTTATAACCTGGCACTCCAGCATGTATATCTGATAGAGATTGTTGAAATTTTTCTTGTAGTGACCATCTAGTAGGGGCACACAATGATGCCGCCTCTAGTTTAAAGACATTCTCTTCAGGGTGCATAAGGACTAAATCTTCTTGAACAATCAATGAAGCAAGTTCTAGAGGATTTTCAAAATCATTATATTTATACACATCACCGCTTTGAAAAACTTCAACATACTCTGACTGAATATTGTAAGAACTTGGATAAAACTTATCCATATACCCTAGAATTTTATTTAGAGTGTCTTGTTGAATATTTCTTGATACATGAGAAGAAATAAAAACTTCTGCCTTTCTGTGTTTATATAAATTCTTTTTAAGAAGTATTTCTTCGTTAAATTTATCGTCTACTTCAAGCCAGGCTTTTTCTTCAATAGGCTTTAAACCAATATCTACTCCACCTTTACCTCCAATATAGGGCTGATGGATTGGAGGTTTCAAGTTAGTTTAATCCTCTCTTTTTAAGCAGTGGTTCTATTACAGGTTCTTTACCTCTAAATCTGACATATTGAGTCATCAGATCATCCGTATTGCCTGACGAATAAACATATTTTTTTAGTTTATCTGCTGTATCTTTGTCAAAAAGACCTTTTTCTTTAAAAGCCTCAAATGCGTCAGCTTCTAATACTTCAGTCCATAAATAACTGTAATATCCTGAAGAATAGCCTCCTGCGAATATATGACCGAAGTAAGTACTTCGATATCTGCTCTCGATCTCAGGTATTAAACCTAGGTCACTAAGAGCATTGTCTTCAAATTTATCAATATCTTTAATTTCATCTAGATTGGTGTGATACGCCATATCTAAGTGCGCCGCAGCCACGTATTCAGTAGTTGCAAATCCTTCATTAAAGGTACCAGCTGCTGATATTTTTTCTAATAGTGCATCGGGTATGGTTTCTCCAGTTTGATAATGTTGAGCAAAAGTTTTGATAACTTCTGGCTCTCTAGCCCAGTTTTCCATCATCTGAGAAGGAAACTCAACATAATCTCTGGTGACAGATGTCCCAGATAGACTAGGATACTGTGCTTCAGATAAAAGCCCATGTAGTCCATGCCCAAATTCATGAAATAGAGTCTCAACTTGTTCAAAAGATAGTAGTGATACTCCATCAGCATTTTCTGGAGGGAAGTTGCAGACATTAACAACTAACGGAATGATCTCTCCATCAAATTTACTTTGATCACGAAAGGTACTCATCCAGGCGCCACCGCCCTTATTAGGTCTTAAGGTATAGTCTGTATAAAAAATTCCTATTGTCTTTTCACTTTTATCTTTGACAATAAAAGTCTTGATATTATCTCTATATTTTGGAAGATCAGCACTTTCTTCAAATGTGATATCGAATAATTTATTAGCTACTTCAAAGGCACCTTGTAAGACCTTATCTTCACTAAAATAAGGTTTAACTTCTTCTTCTTTGAAATCAAATTTCTCTTGTCTTAATTTCTCAGAGTAATGCCACCAATCCCATGCAGCAAGTTTAAAATTTCCACCTTCACTTGAGATTAAATCTTGTAAAGCTTTGACTTCGTCTTTAGCTTTTTCAATGCCAGGTTCCCAGATAGTATTAAGTAGTTCATTCACATTTTCTGGAGTTTTAGCCATTGTATTATCAAGGACATATTCGGAATGGCTATCAAAACCCATTAGGGCAGCTTTTTCTTTTCTTAATCCTATCATCTTGGCTATGATGGCTTTATTATCAAATTCATTATCATTGTCACCTCTTTGAATATAGGAGTTATAAAGCTCTTCTCTAAGGTCTCTTTGAGTAGCGTAAGTCAAAAAAGGGTACATGCTTACTCGAGTAGGTTTAAAAACCCATTTACCTTCTTCTCCTTCTGATTCTGCTAACAAAGCCGCTTGTCTGATCTCTTCATCCGGTAAGCCATCTAGATCTTCAGCATTATCAATAACCATGCTATAGCCATTAGTTTCCTTTAATACATTTTGATCAAATTGAACCGATAGTGATGACAAAGAGCTATTAATAGCTGTTAATCGCTCCATAGAAACCTCATCTAAATTTGCTCCAGATCTTTGAAACCTTTTGTAAGTTTCATCTAATAATCTTGACTGTTCGATAGATAGATCTAGAGATGATTTTTTATTTACAAGTATTTCTATTCTTGAAAAGAGAGATTTATTGAGAAGAATTTTATCATTATGGCCAGATAATTGAGGGCTAATCTTTACTGCTAAAGCATCCATATCATCGTTAGTATTGGAGCCCACCAGATTAAAAAATACATTAGAGACTTTATCTAATGTATTTCCAGACCTTTCGAGTGCTTCTATTGTGTTTGCGAAGGTTGGTTCAGATGCATTGGAGGCTATGTCATTTATCTCATCTTGCTGTTCCTTCATTCCAATTGAGAAGGCAGGTTCATAATGTTTAAATTCGATTTTTTCAAAAGGCGGTATTTGAAATGGGGTTACGTATTCTGATAGAAATGGGTTCATATTGTCATCCTGGTTTGTACAACTTAAAACAAAAAAAATTAGAAAAGGGATAAGGATCTTATACATTGTTTAATATTACTTAATTATCCTCTCTATTGTATAAATATTTTAGAATAGACAGGATGAAAAATTCTAATTTGGTAATTTCGATATTAAAGCGCCTTTTAGGCGTAATTTTTTTAGTATTAAATTATTTATGTTACGGAGTCATGATTGCGCTAGCAGCTGACTCTGGCCTTTCCTCAAACGAAAGAATTATCTATCCAATTTTAGTGTATTTATTAAGTTGGGGTTTTTTATTGGCAGGTATCTATTTAGCCGGTCCAGAAATAGTTAATAAAATTAAATATTACTACAATTTAGTAAAATCAAAATTCATTAAAGGAAAGCATGATGATAAAAAGACTTGATCATTTAATTATTGCTGTAAAAGATATCGAAGAAGCTGAAAGAAATTATACTAAGTTATTTGGCAATGAACCTGTCTGGAGAGGTGAGCATAAAGAATTGGGAACAATCAATTCACTTTATAACTTTAGCAATATCTACCTTGAACTTCTGGCTACCAATGGCAAAGGAATTGGAGCAGATTTAGTAGAAAGGACTTTAAGTGAAAATGGAGAGGGCCTGGCTGGACTTGTGCTTGGAACCGATGATATCAGCCAGATAAAAGAACAAATTACTGCTAGCGGTTATAACTCAACTCATATGTCAGAGGGAGAAGGCGGTGACTTTGAGAGTGGAAAAATAAGAAACTGGAAAAATCTCTTTTTGCCTCAAGAACTTACAAGAGGAATGTTCTCATTCATCATTCAACATACAGAAGGTCGTTTATCTTCTCCTCAAAGTGTTCCTGATTCAGCTATTAATAAATTAGATCATGTGGTTATAAATACAAATGATGCCGATGGCTTCATCCGCACGTATAAAGAAGTATATGGAATAAGATTAGCCCTTGATCAAACTGTAGAGAAATGGGGAGGGAGGATGCTGTTTTTTAGATTAAATAATACAACAATAGAGGTAATAGCAAAAAAAGATGGTCTGAGTCCAAAAGATAAGCTGTGGGGCTTAGCCTGGGACGTCAAAGACATTAAGCAAACCTATGATAGATTACGCAAAGAAGGATTTGACATGACTCCTGTTATAGAAGGGAGAAAACCCAACACTTTAGTTTCAACAGTCAAATCAAATACTCACAATATTCCAACTTTA
>CALJGK010000041.1 GCA_938075195.1 uncultured SAR86 cluster bacterium | reverse complement strand
ATAATATCTTTAAGGAATTAGAATCAGTAGGCGTTCCTAGATTATCTGGAACGGGATCAGCTATCTTTATGGAATATGAAAACTTAAACGAGGCAAAGCAAGCAAAAAAACGTTTTCCTGAATTAGTTTTAACAAAAAGCTTAGAACGTTCCCCATTAATGCAAATAATAGAATAAAATACGCGAATTGTATGTTTGGGGTGTAGCCAAGCGGTAAGGCAGCGGCTTTTGATGCCGCCATGCGCTGGTTCGAATCCAGCCACCCCAGCCAAGTTTAGGTGCTTAAAATGATGAATTCTTCTCGATCTGGTCTAGTCCTTTTCTCAGGAAATGGTAATACTCATTTGTCTAATAAAATAGCCGAACAACTAGGTATGAAGCTTGGACAGGCAAAAGTCACTACCTTTAGTGATGGTGAAATAAGTATCAGTGTAGAAGAAAATGTGAGAGGGAAAGATGTCTTCTTAATTCAACCAACTTGTGCGCCTGCAGGGGATAACCTTCTTGAACTTATAATCATGGTTGATGCTCTTAGAAGATCCTCTGCTGGAAGAATAACAGCAGTAATTCCCTACTATGGCTATGCTCGTCAAGACAGAAGAGTAAGATCTGAAAGAGTACCTATTAGCGCAAAGGTAATGGCAGATATTCTTGAGAGGTCTGGAATTGATCGTGTACTTACAGTTGAACTTCACTCAGAACAGATTCAAGGCTTTTTTGATATTCCAGTAGATAATGTTTATGGAACAAAAGTAATGAGAGATGACATTCTCAAAACCAATTCCGATAATACGTTAGTCGTCTCACCTGATGTTGGAGGAGTGGTGAGATCAAGGGCATTGGCTAAAGTATTAGGACTTTCTGATTTGGCAATAATTGATAAGAGAAGAGATGAAGCCAATCAATCGCAGGTCATGAATGTCATTGGGGATGTATCAGGAAAAGAGTGCATAATAGTTGATGATATAGCTGATACAGCAGGAACATTATGTAATGCTGCTGATGCATTAAAAGAAGAAGGTGCCGTTAAAGTATCTGCCTATATTGTCCATCCAGTATTGTCAGGTAACGCAATTGAAAAAATTTCACAATCAAAGCTTGATCAATTGGTTGTAACAGATACTATACCGCTCTCAAAAGAGGCGCAAAGCTGCAAAAAAATAAGAATTGTAACTATGGCACCTACTTTGGCTGAAGCAATTAGGCGAGTAAATAATGAAGAGTCTATAAGTGCAATGTTCTTATAGCGGAGAAAGATTATGTCAGAACAAGTAAATTTAAATGCTGTTGGAAGAGAAACCGATGGGAAATCTTCTAGCAGACAACTAAGAAGGAATGGTTCGGTACCAGCAGTAATATACGGTGGCGATAAAGATCCTCTTAGAATATCTATTCTAGAAAAGGATATAACAAAAGCATCGGAAGTACCTGGTTTCGCAACACAGATATTGAATATTAATCTTTCTGGAGATGAGCAGGATGTTATTGTTAAAGAAATACAAAGACATCCAGCAACTCAGCGCGTCCTTCATGCTGACCTTCTAAGAGTTAATCCAGATACAAAAATTAGTCTTTCTGTTCCGGTGCGTTTCATCAATGAAGAAATTTGTATTGGTGTAAAAATGCATGGTGGAGCTATTTCACGTTTGATCAATAATATAGACATTAATTGCTTAGCCTCTAATCTTCCTGAATATTTAGAAGTTGATGTTGCAGAGCTCGATGTTGGAGATTCTGTCTTCTTGTCTACCTTAAACTTGCCCGAGGGAGTCGAAATACCTTCTCTGGCACTAGGAGAAGATCGAGATCAGGCAGTTGTGTCCATCACTGAAGCTAAAGTATTGGATATTGAGCCAGAGATAGTTGAATCTGAAGGTGAAGATGATTCAGCATCAGATGACTCTGATGGAACAGAAAGCTCAGATGAGTCTAGCGATTAATCCTTAATCTCATTTCCATGGAACCACTTTTAATTGCAGGGTTGGGAAATCCTGGGGATCAATATATCTCTACTAGGCATAATGCAGGTGCAGATTTAATTAATCTCATTTGTGATA
Source organism: uncultured SAR86 cluster bacterium (assembly GCA_938075195.1). GTDB lineage: Bacteria > Pseudomonadota > Gammaproteobacteria > Magnimaribacterales > Magnimaribacteraceae > Magnimaribacter. The sequence goes on along the minus strand of CALJGK010000041.1, from coordinate 1,700 downwards.
AATACTCTCTTTCTCTTAAGAAAGAAAATCAGATTCATGGATTGTATGCGATATACGAAAGTGAAAAATGCAAAATAATATTTGTAAGACCTTCAACATATATGAATGAAAGTGGAATATGTATTTCAAAAGCTAAGAAATATTTTGGCTTAAAGACAGAACAAATACTAATAGCTCATGATGAATTAGATTTACCTAATGCAGAAATTAAACTAAAAGAATCTGGTGGTCATGGTGGCCACAATGGTCTTCGAAATATTATAGATCAACTACAAGGTGACAAATATTTCAAAAGATTAAGAATTGGAATTGGTCATCCAGGAAAAGATAAAGATGTTGTGTCTTATGTTCTAAAGAAGGCTCCTGCCAAAGAAAGGCGGTATTTGATTGAGAGCCTTTATGAATATTTAGATATAGGAGAGAAAATTTCTCAAGATGGATGGCAGAAGACTGTAATGAATTATCACTCAAAAAAGGAGGAGTCTAATGAGTCTTAAATGTGGAATAGTGGGCTTACCTAATGTTGGTAAATCTACTTTGTTTAATGCTTTAACTGCAGCAGGCATAGAGGCTCAGAATTTCCCTTTTTGCACTATTGAGCCAAATAAAGGTATTGTTGCCGTACCAGATCCTAGATTGGATGAAATCTCAGAAATCGTAAAACCAGAAAAAAAGATTGCAACAACTACCGAGTTTGTTGACATAGCGGGATTGGTTAAGGGAGCATCTGAAGGAGAAGGTTTAGGAAATAAGTTTCTGTCCCATATAAGAGAAACTCAAGCAATTATTCACGTCATAAGATGTTTTGAAAATCCCGACATCACTCATGTACATGATGAAGTCGATCCAGTTGTTGACCTAGAGACAGTTGAAACAGAACTTTTACTTTCAGATATAGAAACTTTGTCTAATGCATTATTGAGACTAGAAAAAGCGTCTCGTTCTGGAGATAAAGAAATTGCAATCCAAAAGAGTAAATATGAAAACTTGTCAGCTGAACTCAGCTCTGGGGTTTTGGGTAGAAATACGGAAACATTCATTAAAGACCCAAATGTTTTCAAGGAATTAGGTCTTATAACTGTAAAGCCCTGCCTGTATATAGGTAATGTCGAAGACTTAGATGCAGAAAATACTCTCTTGAATCAGCTTGTTAATTATGCCCAAGAAAGAGACTCAATTGTTCTTCCTATGTGCAATCAATTAGAAGCTGAAATCGCAGAATTAGACTTTGAAGAGGGCTTAGAATTCTTGAACGATATGGGGCTAGAAGAACCAGGTCTCAACAAACTCATTAGAGAGAGTTATAAGATGTTGTCTTTAATTACATATTTCACAGCTGGAGAAAAAGAAGTGAGGGCTTGGACGGTCAAAGAAGGTTCAACAGCACCAGAAGCTGCTGGAGTTATTCATACTGATTTCCAAAAAGGATTCATAAGAGCTGAAACAACAGCTTTCAGTGACTTTATTGATCATCAAGGAGAGTCTGGTGCTAAGGAAGCTGGAAAACTCAGATCGGAAGGTAGCGAGTATATAGTCAAAGATGGAGATATAATGCATTTCAGATTTAATGTGTAATAGTTACTCGACTTTATCTATACTCATCACTAAAATTCTCCACACGGTTGTGTAGCTCAGCTGGTTAGAGCGCGGCATTCATAATGCCGAGGTCGGTGGTTCAAGTCCACCCACAACCACCAATC